>JBMYQA010000058.1:0-25794 GCA_049600855.1 Flammeovirgaceae bacterium
AATGATTTTCTTTTTTTCTGTAACAATACTTTCATTGACAGTTTTTGTCACCCCCTCTTTTGTAGTCATTTGACTTTCAAAAGTTGAATAATAATAGGGGGTTTTAGCTTCAAACTCTGCGGCACAGGTATCTACTATTTTCCAAACCCGGTTGATATTCAGTTCCTTGCGTTTATCGTAAACTTCACTTTCCAAACAGCGAACCAAATGAGCAACTTGTCGGTCGCCATAGCCCATTTGCTTTGCTTTTAGGAATACATCTGCTGGCAAGGTATCAATGGTATATTTTTCAAGCTCTTTTTCCATTTCTACCAAACCTTCGATTTGGTGTAAAAACCACATGTCGATTTTCGTATACTTATGGATACTGCGTATCGAAATTCCCAACTTTAATGCATCGTAGATACGGAATAAACGGTCGTCAGTAGGATACTTCAGGGCATGAACAATGTGATCGTAGTTGGTCCATTCTTTGCCATCCGCGCCAATGCCATTTCTTTTGATTTCTAACGATTGACACGCTTTTTGCAATGCTTCTTGGAACGTACGGCCAATCCCCATGACTTCTCCTACCGCTTTCATTTGCAAACCAAGCGTAGGATCAGAACCTTGGAATTTAGCAAAGTTCCAACGTGGAATTTTAACGATTACATAATCTAGTGCAGGCTCGAAAAATGCAGATGTAGTACCTGTAATGGCATTTTTCAATTCATCTAAGTTGTAGCCAATTGCCAATTTAGCAGCTACTTTTGCAATGGGATATCCAGTGGCTTTAGATGCCAAAGCAGATGAACGAGATACCCGAGGGTTAATTTCAATGGCAATGATGTCATCATTCTCAGGATTTACAGAGAATTGGATGTTACAACCACCTGCAAACTGTCCAATGCCATTGATCATCCGAACGGCCAAGTCACGCATTCTTTGGTAAACGGTATCGGGCAACGTCATTGCAGGAGCTACGGTAATGGAATCTCCCGTGTGTACGCCCATTGGATCGAAGTTTTCGATGGAACAGATGATGATCACATTTCCTGCGCTATCGCGGAGAAGTTCCAATTCATATTCTTTCCAACCTAAGATACTTTGCTCTACCAGTACTTCATGCACAGGCGAAGCATGCAAGCCACG
This sequence comes from Flammeovirgaceae bacterium, assembly GCA_049600855.1. Classification (GTDB taxonomy): domain Bacteria; phylum Bacteroidota; class Bacteroidia; order Cytophagales; family Flammeovirgaceae; genus JBMYQA01. Next base: position 1,132 of record JBMYQA010000058.1, read on the forward strand.
CGTCAGGGCAGTTTCAAAATCTTCAGGGTTTTCTACGAATCCTCCACCAAAACCTCCTAAGGTAAATGAAGGGCGAATGACTAATGGAAATCCAATTTCTTGAGCAATTTCCTTACCTTGTAAAAAAGACTTTGCCGTACGCCCTTTACAGATATTGATATCCATTTCAAGCATTTTCTGGCGGAAAGCCTCCCGGTCTTCAGTAGTTCGAATTGCTCCAAAATCTACGCCTATCACCTCTACACCAAATTCTTCCCAAAGCCCAATCTCATCACACTCAATGGCCAAGTTAAGAGCCGTTTGGCCTCCCATTGTAGGCAATACAGCGTCCACATTGTGATTTTTCAGAATTTTAATGATGGACTTCTTTTCCAATGGTAAAAGGTAAATGTGATCGGCAGTCATCTCGTCGGTCATGATGGTTGCCGGATTGGAATTGATCAGAATCACCTCAATTCCTTCTTCCTTTAATGAACGGGCAGCTTGAGAACCAGAGTAATCAAATTCACAAGCTTGACCAATGATGATAGGTCCACTACCAATAATTAGGATAGAACGGATTTTTCTATTTCTAGGCATCTTCAGATAAAATATAGAGTAACAGTCTCAACGTCAAATGGTTAAACTCAGTTAGCTTAAGTTCTCCTCTGGGCTTCTATTTTAAAAAAAAAGCCCCATTTCCTTCTCCAATGAAGAAAATGGGGCCGAAGCCATTAAGAACTATCTACCTTTTCTGAGTTCATGCCGCAAAAGTAGGCGGAAGATACAATAATCAAAATAGCTGTGTGAATTATTTTTTAATTTCGTGTTACTTCATAACGATAAAACACTAACTCTGTCATTTTTACTGCTTGTTTTTTCATCATTACGGATTTCCTTTATCCATTCGTAAACACTTTTTCGCTTGCAGTACCCTAAAACTCATCCAATATGCCTTTGAAAACAATACAGATCAACAATTAGAATAATCCGCCAACCTTCCTTAACTTTATCCATTAAAATAGCTTAAAAAAACAGTACTATGCTCAGCTTTTGGGAACGACAATCTTTCTTGGAATACGATTACATCATTATTGGAAGTGGTTTAGTAGGCTTATCTGCGGCTGCTTATTTAAAGGAAAGCGATGCAAATTGCTCTGTTTTAGTATTAGAGCGTGGACTTTTTCCTGCTGGGGCGAGCACCAAAAATGCGGGCTTTGCCTGTTTTGGTAGCTTAACCGAATTATTGGCTGATTTGAAAATCATGTCTGAAGATGAATTGTTGACCTTAGTAGAAAGCCGTTGGAAAGGCTTGCTGAAGTTGAGAAATCGCCTAAGTGACCAAGCGATTGGTTTATTGCCCTATGGTGGTTATGAGTTGATAGACAGTACTTTAAGCGCTAGTGTAGAGCAGCTGGAAACCATTAATGAATTGATTCAACCCATTTTCCAATCAAGTGTTTTTGAATTACAAAATGAGAAAATCCAAGAATTTGGCTTTGGTGAAAAGTATGTTGAACAGCTCGTTTACAATCAATTTGAAGGGCAGATTGATACTGGAAAGATGATGCGTTCTTTATTGGCTTATGTGCAAACATTAGGCGTAACTATCCTCAATAATTGTGAAGTGGCTAATTTCGAAGAGTTAGACGACCATGTATTGGTGAGTATTTCTGGTTATCCTGTTCAATTTCGAGGGCAAAAGTTGGGAATATGTACCAACGCTTTTAGTCGATCTTTAATGCCAGAATTGAACTTAGAACCAGGACGTGGGCAAGTATTAGTTACGCAACCGATAGAAGGGTTGAAGTTCAAAGGGGTTTTTCACATGGATGAGGGCTATTACTATTTCCGTAACTTCAAGAACAGGGTTATTTTTGGAGGAGGTCGAAATCTTGATTTTGTGGGGGAATCAACTACTGAGTTCGGTACAACTAGTCCCATTTTAAAAAGTCTTGCTAAGAAATTGAAAAATATCATCCTACCAGAGCAAGAGTTTGCGATTGATCATACCTGGTCGGGGATTATGGCTTTTGGCACTACGAAGAAGCCAATTGTCAAGAGTTATTCAGCGCGCATTGAGTTGGGGGTTCGATTAGGTGGAATGGGCGTTGCACTTGGAAGTAATGTAGGAGAGTTGGTGGCTGAACGCATGATGGGCAAACATACGCTTACATAACGTCAGAGTTCAACGGCGAATAGAATTAAGCGAGAAGATAAAAAAATAAAATACATGAAAATTATTACATGTTTGGTAGGGTATAAGCCTAACCATATATCTTTATAAAAAATCAAGGTAAATAATAGCATTAAAACAGAAGTATTGCATTAATCTAAAATTATAAAAGCATGTATAATAATGAGTATGCTCACCTAAAAGTGTTATTAGTAGAAGACAATAAAATAAACCAGCTATTTATTGGTAAGCAATTGTCAAATTGGAATGTTAGTTATGAGATAGCTGATAATGGAGAAAAAGCCATCGAGAAAATCTTATCTGAAGAATATCATCTTATTTTAATGGATTTGTATATGCCCATTATTGATGGGTTTGAAGCTACACGTATGCTTAGGCAAGTTTACCATCAAATATCAGTTCCCATCATTGCTTTGACTGCTTCTGAATCAGTTGAGGATTATCAAAAAGCATTTAATGCAGGAATTACAGATTATTTGCTCAAACCCATAAAAGGCATGGATTTATACCATTGCCTTAGCAATTATTTGTTTAAGCTAGTACCCAATGTATCATAAGTAACAGGTCTTAACTATGCATCATTAAGACCTATTACTTAAGTATTGGGCACCTTCAAAAGAGCATTCTCCTTTGGAGGTTTTAAATTAAGCAGTTAACCCTTAGCCTGACGGCTATGGCTCACCTGCTTATTTATTTAGCAGGTCAAATACAGCTTGTGTCATGGTACTTACCCCTGTAGTGATGCTTGGTTGAGGTAAGGGTTTATAAATTCCAGAATGCAGTGAGGGTAACGTGGTGCCCTTTTCGATACTTTCTTTTACCTGATTGGGCGCAACAGTACCCAACCACCAGATGAATATGGGAATGTTATCTGCTGTTTTACCATAACGGCTAAAATCTTCTCCACCCATCACTGGATCAAGCAAAATAAGATTTTCCTTTCCAATTACTTTTTTAAACGAAACCACCACTTTGTCTACGAGTTCAGGGTTATTATAAGTAGCTGGAGTGGATTCGTCTTGAACGGTAATGATGGGCATTTTGCTAGCTGGCAATCCTGCGGAAAGGGCAATGCCTTTACTAATGCGTTTTAGTGCATCCAGCGAATGCTGGCGTACTTTTTCTGAATAAGAACGCAAAGTTAATTGCAGTTTTACTTCACTTGGAATGATATTGTGTTTAGTGCCGCCATGAATAGAACCTACGGTAACCACTGCGGGATCGGTAGGAGCAATTTCCCGACTAACAATGGTTTGAAAGTCTAATACCATCCGTGAAGCGAGTACAATCGGATCGATGGTTTTATGTGGATAAGCTCCATGCCCGCCTTCTCCAAATACAGTGATATCGACCATATCTACACTAGCTAAAGCATAACCAGGGCAGTAACCAATTTGTCCAGCTGGTAAGGAAGCGCTAGAGTGCAAGGCCAAGCAGTAATCAGGTTTAGGAAACTTTTCGAACAAGCCTTCTTTGAGCATAGCCTTGGCACCGCCACTGCGTTCTTCGGCAGGTTGTGCAATCATGACGATTGTTCCTTTCCATTTTGATTTCATTTCTTTGAGGGTACGAGCGACTCCTACCCAAACGGTCATGTGCATGTCGTGCCCACAAGCATGCATTACAGGAACTTCATTACCTGCCTCATCTTTGGTTTTTACTGTACTTGCATAAGGGGTTCCTGTTTGTTCCAACACAGGTAAAGCATCTGTATCAGTACGGATAAGTACCGTGGGGCCTTTCCCATTTTTTAAAACCCCAACCACGCCGTATCCACCAATATTTTCGGTTACCTCAAATCCGATCGACTTTAATTCCTGTGCCAACCGTTTGGAGGTTTCTTTTTCATAAAACGAAAGTTCAGGATTCTGGTGTAAATGTTTATACAAATCAAACAGGTAAGGCAACTCTTGATTTGCCTGTTTTTTAATAGCTTCAGTGTGTTGAGCAACTAAGACTAAGGTAGGTGCTTGAAATAGGCTAAGGGTGAATAGTAAACTTAACAGTCGTAATCTTCTCATAAGTAATCATTAAAAGTAGAAATCTTGCCTAATTTAGAAGATGTAGTTGAAGATTACCATTCTGCCTTTAAAACTGCCCAAGCACACATGCCCCATCCAATGAGAAAGGCGAGTCCTCCAATAGGTGTAATTGCCCCCAACCATTTGATATTTGTGAGACTCAAAACATATAAACTCACCGAGAAAATAAGTATGCCAATGAATAAGGCCAAACCTGCCTTACCGAGCAATGGATTCGAAATATGGAACATAAGAATACCAATCAGAATCATACCCAATGCGTGGTAGAAATGGTATTTTACACCCGTTTCGAATGTTTCCATGCGCTGGTTTTCAGTCAATACTTCTTTTAACCCATGCGCACCAAATGCGCCAATACCAACGGCCAAACCCGCCATAATCATTCCTGCAACTAAAATAAATTTATGCATAACTAGCGATCATTTTGATGACAAAGTTAATTTACAAACCCGAAGAAACTCAGGCTTTCAGGATGGATTTATGTTTACTCGATGATATAAAAGTTTCTCCGTTCATTTCCTTTTAGCACGCTATGAAAATCCACTATCCTTCTTCCATGATTTAGCGCTTGAGTCATCACTTTTCTGATCGTTATTCGAATTTGAAGGGCTTTTTTGAGGTTCTCCAACTTCAGGGCTTGGAAATCGGCAGGGATTTCTAAGGCGAAGCTTTGGTTGGGGATTTCTTGTTTTTCGTCATGGAAATTCAGCATAGGATAGTTCGTTTGAAGCTGTTGCAGTGCGAGGGATGGAAGATTTACACCATTCAAACGATCAGCCACTCGACTTTCATGGAGGTGCCAAGTGGCAATGAGTCGATCAGCAGGAATGCCCGCATTGATGCCTCCAAGAAGACTCTCTCCATACATATTAGCGATGTAGGGCGTTTCCACTACTGCTCCTACTTTTCGAATGTAGAGGTTGGCATTTCGGGCTTCTAACGGATCGAACGTCCAAGTAACTTTATCGACTTTCATTTTTAGGGAAGCTAGACGATGCGCTGCAAGAATGGCAAAACCAGGGTGTAAGGCTTTGGCATGTGGGTATATCCCAAGCGAATGCATATGGTGATACGCTTTTAACGTGCTATCAAAAGCTGGAATAGTATGGCAAAAGCCTACCATTTGGTTTTGATGGAAGGCTCCTAATACCAAACCGCCCACTTTGTTAGAAGCTTGCATTACATGTGGAGGGGTACTTTCGAGCAGGTTGTCAAATCCCCAAGCAGCTTTTTCAATTTCAACTACTTCTAGGAATTCTTGCTGTGATTCAACTTTGCGGACATCCATAGCATGTTCTAAGGTTAAGATTACGTTGTTGTTAAAACAAAAAATCCCTTTCAGGATAGAAAAGGATTTCTTGTTCTTTTTTAGGGAATTAGGTAAAAATTATTCAAAGGGAGGAGCGGATTCTTCATCGTCTTCATCCGTTTTAAGGCGTTTTCGTAGTTCTTCGTTTGAAATGCATTTATAGGACTTCATAAAAGCCGCTAGTGCATCTGCTTTTTCTTCAGAATCGAGGTCTACTTCAATGTGAGCCTTTCCATCATCCTCCACTTTTTCAGTGTCTTTAACTTTTTTTCCCATTTGCAAACAGGTTTAACGTTAACTTATATGCTGACCCCAGCATGTTCCATGATAGAATCGAACATGGCTTTACCGTCAGCATTTCCTAATAAATCAGAAGCTGCTCGCTCTGGGTGAGGCATCATGCCAAAAACATTACGACCTTCATTACAAATGCCGGCAATATTGTTTACTGATCCGTTGGGGTTTGCTTCTTCAGTAATATTACCGAATTCATCGCAATACTTAAAGAGAATTTGATCATTCTTTTCAAGTTGTTCCAATACTTTTTTGCTCGCATGGTAACGTCCTTCTCCATGAGCAATCGGAATTTTGTAAGATTTTGCTGACAACCCTTTAGTAAGAATGGTATTTTCGGTGACGGTTTTGAGGTAAATATTTTTGCAAATGTATTTTTGATTGGTGTTTTTTAGCAGCGCACCTGGTAATAGGTGAGATTCTGTTAAAATTTGGAAGCCGTTACAAATGCCCAGTACATAACCACCATTATTGGCAAACTCAATCACCTGAGTCATAATTGGAGAAAAACGGGCAATGGTTCCAGAACGTAAGTAATCGCCATAAGAAAATCCGCCAGGTAAGAAAATGAAGTCGCAACCCTGTAAATCATGGTCTTTATGCCAAAGCTTTACCACTTCTTGGCCAAGAATATCTTTAGCCACCCATACCATGTCATCATCACAATTTGAACCTGGAAAAACAACAACACCAAATTTCATAACTAATATCGGAAAAGAGTGTAACAAGATTCGAGAGGCAAATATAGAGCTTTGCCCGACAATTTAATGAACGGGAGAAGGGAAACTTGGGGAATTTTGACTTCAACAATTATATTTGACTTCTCATTAACCCCCGAAATCACTTGAATAGATCCGTTGCTACTGCGATATCTTACCTTACCCATCCAGGTTTTGTACCTGTTATTTTGTTTGCCATTCTTATGTTTATGGGCAAAGGGATGTTTCCTGATAAGCTAGAATATCAACTCACTATGTTGGGGTTTATCTTTAATTTTACGTTTTTATTGCCTTTCCTGATTATCTACTTCTTATATACGCGAAGAGCGATTAGTTCCCTGAAAATCCCCAATCGAGAAGAACGCATTGTACCATTTGGAATCATCACCATTTGCTATACCGTACTGGTATTTTTATTTAATTATAAGTTGCCTAGTTTATATTTATTTACGCAAATTATGGCAACAATCGCCATCACCCAAGCACTGTGTACCATCATCACTACCAAATTTAAGATTAGTATTCATGCCACCGCCTTAAGTGGGATGCTTGGGGTGCTGATGGCGCTAGAGTTGAGTTTAACGGAATTAGATTTATTCTTCCCCATACTGATTACCATTATTGCAGGAGGCTTATCCATGAGTGCTCGACTGGCGCTAAACGCACACACACCTCAACAAGTATTGTATGGTTTTTTACTTGGCTTTGGTTTAAACTTCGCCTTTATCTCGTTTTTAAATTAGCGTACTCCGTAGAATTGTTTGTGGACGTTAACAGTGCATTAATCGAATAAGCGCTATAAAGCAAGGATTTGGCATAAATGTGGTTTCATATATAAATAGGAAATTGTAGTTTACGCTATAGATAAGTAAGTGCTTAGACTTGTACCCCAAATTAAAGTGAATTAGGTAATCGTGTTTTTGAGGCTAAATGCTGATTTCAGCAGGAGTATTATGGATTTTAGCTGTTACGAGCATCTAATGAATGAATATAGATTGTTATCTACTCACTATTCCATCAAATCTACTATATTATGAAGCAACTGATTGTCTTACTCCTCATGTGCTGTTGCCTACCAGCGCTTGCTCAAAATACCAATGAAGAATATGCATTAGGCTGTGTATTCGATCAGGCAAAGTATGAAGAAGTGCCCGCTTCGGCTCCATTAATGACCAGAGATTACACGCGATTGCCTGCCCGACATTCCCTAAAAAAATATACGCCCTATCCCAAAAGCCAAGGGGCTCAAGGCTCATGTACAGGTTGGTCTACTACTTATGCAGCGCGCACCATTGCCTATGCCATTCAAAATAACATCACAGACCGCACTAGAATCACCGAACAAGCATTTTCACCTTCTTACGTATACAATCAGGTGAAAATTAGCTCAGATTGTAGTCGAGGTGCATACATTAGCGATGCATTGGGCGTATTGAAGAATCAAGGTAGCGCAAAGTTGACGGATTTTCCTTATGAATGTAATCGGGCAATTGCTTATACCGATAAAACGAAAGCAGCCAATTTTAAAATTACGGGTTATAAACGATTGTCTGGCTATGGCAATTCCATTTTGCCCATCATCAAGAAAAGTTTAGCAGAAAATAAACCCGTGGTGTTTTCCTTGAGGTGTTACGCTTCATTTAGTAGTGCAAAAGAATCGTGGAATGGCGTAGCGGATAACTTTAGGGGCTATCATGCCATGACGGTGATTGGCTATGACGATTATAAACTGGGAGGTGCTTTTGAGATTCAAAACAGTTGGGGCCCTTATTGGGGAAATGGCGGATATACTTGGATTAAATATTCAGACTTTACCCAAAATCTTTCAGAAGCTTATGAGTTAATTGAGGAGTTTAAAGCAGCGCCTGCCAAGCCTGATTTATCTGGCGAATTGGCCTTAGTCAAGGCCGATGGTACGCGAATGAATGCTACGTTAAAGAATTATTCCTCTAAAAAACAAGGGATTTATCGGGTAACGCAACCGCAATACTCAGGAACGAACTTCCGAATCCAAATTTCCAATAATGAACCTGCCTATGTCTATCTGATTGGCTCTGATTTGACTACGAAGGTAGATGTAATTTTCCCCTTCAACAATAAAATGAGCCCTGCGCTTACCTACAAATCGAGCAATGTGGCTATTCCAAATGAAAAATACTTTATTCAAATGGACGACAAAAAGGGCACCGATTACCTCTGTATTTTGTACAGCAAGCAAGCATTAAATATTGAATCCATAAAAAGCCAGATTGCCAACAGTTATGGAACTTTTCATGAACGTTTGAATCGAGTGCTTTCAGGTAAGATGGTAGCCAAATCAGATGTGAAGTTTGAGCATAACAAAATCAAGTTTAAAGCGACAAGTAAAGGAAAGTCAGTGGTAGCCATGGTAGTGGAGATTGACCATAGGTAATGAGGTGGCGTACAACCTGACTTCAAGGTCAGACACTCGAAAGTGGAATACAACGTATAACAATAAGAAGGAGATGTATCAGTTTTCATACATCTCCTTTTCTTTTTTTGTAGATGGTGGATGGAGTTTGTAGATTATGTTCCATTTCTTCACGAAACTTGATGAACATGAAATACATTCTAAGCATTTTTACACTAGTGACATTATTCGCTTTTACCACAGATACGGAGCCTCAAGCAATTGAAAAATCAACCCTGCAAGTATTGCTAGAAAACATGAGTCCTGAGGAGCGTGAAGAAACGATAAAAGAACTGCTGGAGCATAAAGGCAGTTGTGAGGTGAATGGTGTACGACTTTATGGAAAGGTTCAATTTGTGACTTCATTTCCCGACATCAAGATCAAATATGTCGATAGCTTTCCCGATATAAAGGTAAAGTTTGTAAGCTCATTTCCCGATGATTGTGGCGAATGGCAAAAAGTCAACAGCTTCCCCGATTTCAAGGTACAAGTAGTGAATAGCTTCCCCGATGTAAAAGTAAAGGTGGTAGATAGTTTTCCTGGGATGTAATCAGTTTTATCAAACAACGCTTTATGTACACAGGATGTGATTTTTTTAGTATATTTACACATATGATTTAATATACAAACATATGATTGCTTGTTTTGTATTCTTGCAGCAGTTCCTAGCTAACTACATGTAATTTGGATTTTTAAGCGAGTAAAAGTATATTGTAGATAAATCAGATGACCGTTATAGGTATATTTATATAATTTAAGGCAATCATAAAATAAAAAAATTCAATTACCTTTTACTTAATAACATTTGAAAAAATGAAAAATAAAATCAGAAAAGTATTAAAAGCGGTAGCTAAAGATCCCTCAAAGCTAACTGACTTGAAAGAAAATCCTGAAAAGTTTGGACACTCACTTGAGTTAGATAAAGAGTCGATTGACGCTTTAAAGAGTGCAGATTTATTATTGGTAAGTAGACCTGCAAATCCTTTGATTATGAATTCTACTCAAACAATTACATTCACTACTGGAATGACCATCACAGGCTCTCCGAGTATGCTAGATAGAGTAAGGTTGGCTGATTTGACAAAAGAAGAATTAGTCACTTTAGTAAATCGAATACTTGTTGATCAAGATCATTTTCAGCGGGTATCCAACTATTTAAATGTTTAAAACGCAAGTCTTTTCAATAAGCTGACACATAACTTCAGCGATTCTCACTTTATAAAAAACAATTGCTGTCATTATTTAGTGACCTCGTCCAAACTTACGGAATAGCTAAACAGCTCGCCTGCTAGTAGTGCTTGTTTGCAAGTTCATGCGCGAGTCTACCTGCTTATGGACAATTCTGAAAGGAGCGTAATTGTCATTTTTCATAAGCTAAGTGTGTCAGCTTTAACTTTTTAAGAATGAAATTTAGTATAATCATTCCGTCGAGAAACGATACGGAAAGGCTACCTGCTACCATTCAATCAATAGTAGATACGCAGCTACATGCAAATGCTATTGAGTTTGTAATCGTGGATGACCATTCTGAAAAGCCCATTTCTCAGTCAGATTTAAAGTTACCAAGTCATATTGAATTGACGTTGATTCGGAACAAGCAGCAAGAGGGGGTGCCAAGATCTCGTAATATTGGCGCTTACCAAGCCTCTGGTGATATTTTCGTCATGACAGATTCACATGTGACATTTACTCATGGATGGGATGCGACCATTTTAGCAAATATTTCAGATGAAAACATATTAGCAGGAACCATTGCAGATACTAAATCAAAATTCAAAGGCTTTGGGTGCAAACTAGTTGTTCCATTCATGGGAACACATTGGAATAGAATGGAGCCTATCGGCAAAAGAGCGGTACATGTGGCTTCTTGCGCAGCTACAGTATTAAAAAAGGAAACGTTTTTCCACATAGGAGGGTATGATAATGGAATGATTATCTATGGAGCAGCCGAACCTGAGTTTAGCCTAAGAGCATGGCTTTCAGGTAAAGAAATCATTTGCCAACCTGAGTTTATTGTAACGCATGAGTTTAAAACAAAACCGCAACGTGAAAAATTTATTAGCCTTAATAGACCTTTTATGGTGCATAATAACCTAAGGTTTGGTTTTCTCTACCTCAGTGAAAATGCATCTTTAGAAATGATTAGACATTTTGCGATGCTATTTCCCGATCAGATTGAGGAAGCTATTCAGCTTGTTGAAAACAGTGATGTGTGGGAAAGAAAAGAACAACTTCAAAAAGAGCTGAAATACGATTTTAATTGGTTTATCAATAAATTCAATTTAAAAGACCAAAAAGAAAGAGAAATAAAAAAATGAAAAAAGTATTAATTGCTGGTATAGACGGCTACTTAGGCTGGACTTTAGCAACATATTTAGGTATTCGAGGCTATGAAGTTTACGGGTTTGATAACTTTAATAGAAGAAAATGGGTTAGCGAAATGTCTTCTGTGAGTGCGATTCCAATTAGCGCTATGGAAGAGCGAATTGCTAGCTACAAAAATGTGTCAAAGTCTAGTATCCAATTTTATAAAGGGGATGCGTGCGATTATGTATTCGTTTCAAAATTGATTGGGGACATCAAGCCTGATGCAATTGTTCACCTAGCCGAATGCCCCTCAGCACCTTTTTCCATGAAGGGGGTGAATAATACCGTTGAGGTTTTCAATAACAATATTATTGGTACCTTGAATATTCTTCATGCCATTAGAGATTTTTCGCCAACGAGTCATTTAGTGAAGTTGGGTACGATGGGGGAATATGGGACACCAAATATTGATATTCCAGAAGGGTTTTTTGAAGTTGAATTTAGGGGAAGAAAAGACGTATTGCCTTTTCCAAAACAGGCGGGCAGTTGGTACCATTGGACCAAAGTGCACGATTCTAATAACATTATGTTTGCTTGTGATATCTGGAATTTAAGAAGCACAGATATTATGCAAGGAATTGTCTTTGGTTCTCAGGTAGATGAAATTATGTTACATGAAAAGCTAAAGACACGACTGGATTTTGACCAAGCTTTTGGAACTGTAATCAATCGGTTTTGTTGCCAAGCCGTCATTGGACATCCTTTAACTACTTATGGTAAAGGTACCCAAACAAGAAGTTTTATCCCGTTAAGAGATTCGATGCAGTGCTTAAAAATTGTAATAGACAATCCCCCTCAACAAGGCGAGTACCGAGTCATCAATCAATTTGAAAGCACGTATTCGATATTGGAATTATCAAAGTTAGTTCAAGAAGTTGCAATTAATAATGATTTGCCAACTGAAAGAATTCATGTGGAGAACCCCAGAAAAGAAGCTGAAGAACATTATTTCAATCCAGAGAATAAGACCTTGCTTAAATTAGGATATGCGCCATCCAAGAACTTGAAATACGAAATTGATTTAACTATTAAAGAATTGAAGAAACACACCAAAACCTTGAAAGCGTATGAAAATATTTTAATTCCAGATATACGTTGGGATGGTGAGAAAAGGAAATCGGGCGTATTAGATCAAAAGAGCATTTCTGCAAATATGGTGTAACTGTCTGATTAAGTCTTGACTACTTCATGTAAGATTTGTAGACCACACACTCTAAACAGATTGATTTTCCTCATACATGGGTTGCATGTATTTTTCGCTTCTCAAAAAGAACAGGGCGTGTAAATCGCCTTCGTATTTTACAGTATTGTATACCAGTTCAATTTCCTCAATACTGCCGTCTCGTTTATGTAAGTTTACCGTCATACGCCCTTGGCCTCTGAGCTTGTCAAGAGTGATGGATGGTAAGATTTTGTCGATATACGAGCCTTTGAGTTTATGGGCTTTATAGCCGCTCATGTTTACGGTGGCATCGTTAATCATCTCGATCATACCCTTGCCATTGGTGGTCATAATTCCTTCGGCAGCGCCGTTGAGAATGGCGCGCAACTTCCGTTCGCTACGCATGAGGCTGTGTTGGGTAATTTGCATTTGCTCTTGGCTTGCTAGGAGTTGGATATTTTGTACGCGTAGCTCTTCGCCTTGGTTTCTTAGGATTTTTGTTTGGCGTTCTACTTCGTGTTCCAAATTATTTTTTAGCTCAATCAACTCATCTTGCTTTCTGCGCATTTCTTCTTGGGTCGCTTGGAGTTCTTCCATGCTAATTCTCGTTTCTTCTTCCTGCATGCGAAGTTGTTCGGTAAGTTGTTGGGACTCGTTCAATAACCTCATGGTTTTCAAATTCACCCGAACAGAAGAAAGCGTAGACGCGAAACTTTCTGCGACATGTTCAATAAATTCAATTTGATAGCTAGGGAAGTGATACAAAGAGGCAATTTCAATCACGCCAAACATCATTTCGTTGAACTTAATAGGAACAATTAAGATGCTGGTTGGATTTTGTTGTCCTAATCCTGAAGTAATTTCGACATAATGATCGGGAAAGTCAGTCGCATATATGGTCGATTCTTCGAGCCAGGCTTGTCCTGCTAAACCTTCTCCTAAGTATACTTTCTTATTTAAGCCTTTAAAACGATCCCAAGCGTAGCAGGATTCTAATTGCATAAAGGGCTCTGATTCTGTACCAATATCATCAATCAAGAAAATTCCCCCTTGATTGGCCTTGAGGTATTTAATTAAGCCTGCAAGCAGATTATCATACAACAGTTGTAGGTTATCGTGATTATCTCGTAGCATGTCAGAAAACTTCGATAAACCAGTCATGGTCCAATTCCGTTGCTCTGCTTCTTCAGATACGCTGAGTAAATTATCACGCATATTGATGAGCTCATTGCCCAATACATCTTCATCGCTTAATGGCGTAAAATCCATTAAATAATCCCCTTTGCCTATTGCCTGTGCAAAGCGTGTGGTATTGTCTAGTCCTTTTACCAATTTCCGAATTGCGCGAGACATTTCACCAATTTCATCCTGCGATCTGGTTTCGTATTTCGTGGAAATCTCAGGAATTCGACCCCTCGATAGCTCCCAAGCAATCTGATTCATGTATTTGATCGGCTCGGTGATATTTCGATAACTTAATATCGTTAGTACAACACCGAGCAATACCAGTAATACTCCTAACAATAAAATACTTATTCGGAAGGTTTCAATAGAAGATAAGAGCTTTCGTTCTGCTAAGATGCGTTCGCGTTGCTCCGTTTTCAAAATTTCTTCTAACTTAAGGACTAAGTCAATGGATTGGGGAATGATGATTTCTTTGAGGGTTTTTTCTGCTGCGGCTTTATCTACAGGATCAAAATAACTGGTAGATGACAGCTTTTGCATAATCTCCCGTTCGTAGGTCAATACATCATCAAATTGGAAAATAATGCTGTCAATACTCGCCACGAGGCTGGCGTTTTTCCAATAGCTATCTAACGAGGTAATCTTATCTTTCAAAGCAGGAAAGTCAAAATCTTTGAGATGCCGTAGTGCATTTCGGTCGTCCTCGTTATTCGGTAAATAAATCCAATTGGTAATCAACATTCTGGAACGCGTGACCACCAGAATAAATTCTTCGAGTGCATCCACAGACGGATCTACAATTTCGAATGAGTACTGAATGCCTTCTTTTTCCTTTTGCAAAGAAATCAGACTAAACACGGTGCTCCCTGTAAATATCAAAATCAACAAGATATTTACCAGCAACACCTTTTGGCCTATATTGAATTGTATATTCTTCATAAGTATCCTAAAATCAGGATAAAAGATAATGCATTGGACTGAATTTTAGAAAAATTCTTTACATAGCGCATGTTTGAATAAGTCTTAAAAGACTCAAAAACTTTATTCAGACAATCTCTTAAGGTTAACCAAATATAAATCACCTCTTAATAAAGAACATGAGATTGCCACTTGTATTGTGCTGATGGATTGCAAGTGTAAGGTGTAATTCGGCTAAAACATTTTCAGAACTGCAACTTTAGCAAGCTCCAATTTACACTTTTATTCCAATTACTAAGATATCATCTCGTTGGTTTACCTCCTTCATATATCCAGTTAATTTTTCTTCTAAGATGTTTTGTTGTTCGTGAACAGGCTTGTGCGCATGCTTTTGTAAGAGTTTACTCAGGCGTTCACGGCCAACTTTGCGTCTTTGCCGATTGTGCTGATCTTCAAATCCATCGCTGCTGAGGTAAATCATACTGCCTTTAGGAAGGGTAATGGATTGATTTTCAAATGTTTTTCCTTGCAATTGCCTGCCGCCAATTGATTTATTGGTAGCCTGAAAGCTGCCTAAAGTTTGATCCTTGGACGATACGAAATACAGCGGTCTTTTTGCACCAGAGAATACAATAGAGGCATCGCCATTGGTTAAGTAAGTAATGGTGACAATACCCGCATCCATTCCATGATAATCATTATTTTCCCGCTGTTGGAGTAATTCGGTTACTTTATCATTTAATAAACGTAGGATATCAGCAGGGCTAGTTTGGCGATTGAGGGCAATCAGGTTGTCGAGTAAGGTATTCCCAATCATACTCATAAATGCACCCGGCACACCATGCCCCGTACAATCTATGGCGGCAACGACAATCTTTTCCCCAATTTTATTAAACCAATAAAAATCTCCACTGACAATATCTTTGGGTTTGTAGAGTATAAAATATTCTTTTAAAAGTTCTTTGATGTACTTATCGTAAGGAAGCATGGCTTGCTGTATGGTTTTGGCAGCAGTAATGCTTTTGGTAATTTGCTCATTTCGTTCTTTAATAAAATCTCGTTGCTCTGCAATTGCGATCCGTTGTGCTTTGAGTTGGTGATTTTGTTGTTCAATTTCTTCCTGTTTTGCTTCAAGCTGTTTATTAATGGCTTGAATTTTCGAGTTTTTAATTTTGAGAATGATATTGAGCTTTTTAGCTCTTTGCCTGCTTCTAAAGAAAATAATCGCCAAAATGATGCTGGATACTAAAGCCCCTGCAAATGAGAAAATGATGATACTTTTACGATCATTGCTTAACTCTTGAAGTTCTGCTTGTTTTCTAAGTAGCCTATTTTCCGCATCTTTTTGCTGGAGTTCCAGTTGGTGAATGGCTTTATTTTTATCTTCATTAATGAGGCTGTCTGTGTACAGGTGATACAGCTGTTGAAATTCAAATGCTTTTTTGAAATCTTGTTTTTTCTCGTAAATTTTGGTTAAGTTTTCACAAGATTCTTTGATGAGTTCCTTCGCGCCAAGGCGTTGGGAAATTTGATAAGACTTGTTGGCTAATGAAAGTGCTAAATCCAATTTATTTTGATAAATGTAGCACTTCGCCATGCCGTTTTCTGCGTGAGCAATGCTCCAAGCTTCCCCCGTTTTTTCAAATACATCAAGCGAGCTCTTGAAATAATCTAGTGCTCGTTGGTACCAACCTTTTCGTACATAGACTTCACCAATATTATGTAACGTATTACCAATGGTCCGATTTCTTCCTATTTTTTGGGCAAGCTTTAATCCTTCGAAGTTGTAACGTAAACTTTCTTCAAGACTATCTGTGGCTAAGTATACCGCGCCCAAATTTCCAGATACAATGGCCATACTCATGGTGTCTCCTTTCATTTGATGGATACTTAATGATCGTTTATAATATTGAATAGCAGATGAATAAATTTCTTGGGCTTTGTATACCATGGCCAAGTTATTGTAAGCTTGCGCGGTACTGTGTAAGTTATTGGTGGAATCACTCAATTTGAGCATTTTATGAAATTGTTCTAAAGCATGGAGGTAATCCCCTTTCACCCAATAGGTAACTCCTAAATTTCGATAAGCTTGTATTTTTGTAGGAGCATATGCCCACATTTCACTGAGAGCTAAGGCTTTTTGGGCATAATGGAATGCGGTATCTGGAGCTTTATACCAATGTGCTGTGGAGAGTTCATTGAAAAGCCGAGCTTTTGTGGTATCCGCTGATTGATGCGAGAGGGCTTGAAGTAAACTGTCAATATCAGGAGCTTTACCAGCAACCTCCGACAAATTGAAGGTCGTGATATATAGGAAGAGTATAATAGATTTGACAAATAAAGGGAATGAGTTACAATATAGAGTGAATTGTTGATGCATGTGTCATGTGATGCCTGATTGGTTATTCCAAAGTTAATTGACACAACGTCAAGATTAGGGTAGAATCTTGTTTTTTTTATGAATGGAGTTTAAATGAAAGCGAATAGCTACTTCATTTTCAGGCTTAGATTTCTCATCTTTGGATGCCAAGGTAGCGCTTAAGAACAGTGAGAGAATAAATTTACCTTTTGCGGTAGATTATTTTTGAACTAATCAAGGCGAAAAACGGATTTCTAGCATCGGAGCGGTTGGCCGAGCCAGGGGTTCCTCCGCTAAGAAGCGTATTTTCAACGCAGAGTAGGTCAAAAAGAAACCGTGTAAAGTTTAAATTTATGCTTTCGCTTTTCCTTATCTAATTAATTTAGTTCAAATGATTCGATCTTATTTTTTTATCGTTCTTTTGTTGTTAGGGTTAGGGGCTTGCCAGAAACCTTATACATATACCGCTAAGGTGGCCGATTCCAGTGTAGGCGTTTCTGGAGAAATCAAGCCTGATGCTGAAGTAGCAGCAATCATTGCCCCTTTCCAAGAGAAGTTAGCCGCACAAATGAAGGAAGTAATAGGTGAAGCGGAAGTAGATTTAACCCGTAATTTTGAGCAAGGAGAATCGTTGTTGGGAAATTTTTGTGCTGAATTACTACATCAACAAGCTGAGAAATATGGTGGTGCCGATCTCTCGGTAGTAACCATTGGCGGTTTACGAGTCCCTATAGCTACTGGAGCCGTAAATGTTGGCTTAGTGTATGAGTTGATGCCTTTTGATAATGAATATGTGATTGTGAAGATCAGCGGCGAAACGGTTGAAAAGTTAGTGAAACGTTTAGCGGAAACGGATAATACTTCATTAGGCAATGTAACCGCTACCATACGACGAGGGCAAGTGGTATCTGCGGCTGTAGGCGGACAAAAAATTGATAAAAGTAAAACTTACCGTTTGGCGGTGTCTGATTATTTGGCAAATGGTGGTGACTACATGGATTTTCTGAAGGAGAATCAAGGGATAGAATCTACTGGGGTGAAAGTTCGCGATGTTATCATTAATCATTTTAGGGATTTAACGAAAGAGGGAAAAAAGGCAACTGCGAAGTTAGGGGCTTGCATTACTTATGAATGAAATGCATATGAAACGACTTCACCTTTTTGAATTTGAAGATAAAGCTTGGTATCCTGATTTTATTCGCAAAGGCCAAACGGATTTTTTGCGGTGGTTAATGCAGACATTTAATGTGTTTAAAGCCGTAATGCCACTATTTAAAAAAGCCCTAGCACAATTGCCTAGTCAGCCAGTGGTGGATTTATGTTCAGGAGGCGGCGGATCGATTTTGCTTGTTAGAAACTATTTAGAAAAAGATGGGTTAGCACCCCAATTTATCCTCACGGATTTATTTCCCAATGTAGAAGCATTTAAACTATTACAGCAAAAAACAGCTGGACAAGTTGGTTACCTTACTGAATCGGTTGATGCGCGACAACTGCCAGACTCACTTCAGGGCTTTTTTACCCTATTTAATGGATTTCATCATTTCCAACCCCAAGAAGCGCAACAAGTGTTGGCACAACTGATTCAACGAAAAGCAGGAATAGCCATTTTCGAACCCATTGAGAAAAGTGTATTTCAATTTTTACTCAACACCTTTGCCATTCCATTACTACAATTGCTATTCACGCCTTTCATTCTGCCGTTTCGCTGGGATAGATTGCTATTTACCTACCTTATTCCCATTATTCCTATTTGTACACTTTGGGATGGTTGGGTATCGGTATTGCGTTTGTATACGCCAAAAGAGATGTTAGCAATGGCTCAAAGCCTTTCGGCCGATTATGAATGGCAAGCAGGTACTGCTCGACATACCTTCGGTGTCGTGACTTATTTGATTGGAATTCCAAAGGATGCCAAATGATCAGTAGTTTTTTTACGCACAACTAACTGTACAAGGTGGGAATAAAGTACTGTGAGGGTGTAATGATAAAACTGGTCTATCTCGGAAATATTGTTGAGATAGACCTTATATGATGTTGCTTTTAAATGGCTATACGGCAAAGCTCTCTCCACATCCACAGGTGCGGTTGGCATTAGGGTTGATGAATTGGAAACCTTTTCCATTAAGTCCATCAGTAAAATCCAATGTTGTTCCTAGTAAATAAAGTAAACTCTTTTTATCTACTAATACTTTAACGCCTTTATCTTCAAAAACTTGATCAGCTTCATTGATTTCACTATCGAACTCTAAATCATACATCAAACCAGAACAACCACCGCCTTTAACGGCTACACGGATATGATGATTGTTACCCTTACCATCTTCTTTACGCAATTCAAAGATTTTATCTTTTGCTTGTTCTGTGATACTTATCATGATTTTAATAATTAATCCTTCATTAAATTACTAACGCACAGTTAGACACAAAAGTTTACTACAAAGTTAGTAAGAAATTGAGATAACCTCTAAGTAATTGGGTTTAAGACTAAACTATATACAGTGATATTGTTTAAATCGCGATTATAATAGAGTTTATCTAAAGCTTCATACATATTACGCGCTCTAAAATAGGAAGTGTGTAATTCTTCATCACCATTTACACGCCATTGAATGGTAAAAGATGATTCAGCATCATGACTATCTTTTACATAATCAAACATTTTTTGAAGCGCATCGAGCTTATCTATTCCTACTAAGCTATGATACAAAAAAGATTGATTATGTCTTGGATTAACAGTAATTAAATTGAGTTTGATTTTACTGTCCTCATTAGCAAAGTCGTAGATAATATTTCCTTCCATACCCAGATGTGTCTCAATTGCTTTTTGAATGCGAGCCACCTCTACGTGAAAATCTGTCACATTTGTCATATACGGTTCATCATTTATTCATAACAAATATAAGCGCAAATCTTCAAAATGCGCTTATACGAAACTGTGTGTTAACAAATTTAGTTCCCAAAATCTTCATTGGTGGCCACCCACAAGTCTACTGCTTGGTATTCTTGAATGCGATGAGTTGGTTTTGGGCGCTGATTTAATACGGTACCATAAGGCTTATCAGAGATTACCCACCGCGTATTTCCCAGTTGTAAATTAAGTGCGAGCAAATGCAATTCAGCTTCGTCTAATGGCATGCCAATTAAATCTGGTGTGGAAAGGCGATTATTGCCTACACCATCCGCTAAGTGGATATCTATAGGCTGGTTTTGATACACCAAAACGCCTTCATTCAAGGTCTCAGCATCCAATTCTTGTCCTTCAACAAATACACGCAATACCTGATCAGTAGGATGTGGTACATAAGTAATCTCTCCAAAAGATAAATTAAAACTATTGAGCAACTGTTGCGCATTTAACAACGAACTACCTAATAAGTTGGGTAACGGGACTTGATGAGCGGTATTAATCGTAAGGTAGATCTTTCGATTTAATTTAACCTTAGCATTGGGTGCTGGATATTGACTAATCACGACATCAAGTGGATAGTTGTGATTGTAATTTGAGAAGGCGGTATCGATGTACTCTGCGCGTAGCTCTCGTTTTGCTAGGAAATGTAAGGATTCTTCCATACTCATTCCTCTGACATCGGGTACGGTTAACGATTGCCCGTGATTCGTGGTAGCTGGAAGGTAAATGGCAAAGAAAATGAAAAGCAATAAATTAATAATTCCAATGACGATCAAGGCGTTACGAGCAAAGCCTTTCCAAGTATTTTCATGCAGTAAGATTTGGGTTCTTTGCCAATATTCTTGGGCAATGCGAATGTATTTTTCTCGTTGTGCTTTAATCATTGTCATTCAACAGTGAATCAGGGTCTTGTTCTTGTGCGTTTCCATTTCCAACAATTAAGTTAACAGTTTGCCATGTTTTTACAAAATACCCTTTTTTGATATCCCGCTTTGATAATTCTTTTCCATTTACTTCTAGGGCAATCACATTTCTAAACTTATTAGGAATTTCCTTAATTTCTCCTAAAGTAAGTTTGGCCGTTTTGAGTTGTTCTTGTGCGTTTCGTATAGACTTAGAAATCATTCCTACTGGTATTTTTACCGTGGGTTGAGTGGTCGGATTCATGGTAATGTAAATTTTCCGATTTTCCTTCACCTGAGAGTTAGCACTTGGGTTTTGACCAATTACAGTAGCTAATTCATAGGCAGCATTGTAAGTGTTGGTATCAATAATCTCGTAACGCAAGGAATGTTCTTCAAAGATAGTAGCGATCTCGCTTTCGGTTTTGCCAAGAACTTCTGGAACGGTAAGCAGTTCCCCATGATTAGTCGTAATGGGTAGGTATACGAAGAAAAAAAGCAAAACAACTACCGCAAAAATGAGTAACATGAAACTTAAATTGGCAATTAGTCCTGTCTTTGTATTCTCTTTCAGAAAATTCAGCATCTCTAATGTAATTTTTTAAAACTAGCTGCAAAATAAACACATTCTTTCTTTACGTAGCGGATTTTAAAGGGTTATTTGTCAGATTCTTTGAATTTTGATTGTGTAGTGAACTAAAATGGTGTTGTCCGATGAGGTTGGAAAGGACAGAATAGCTTCTTGTAAGGTATCATAATAAAAAAATTGCTTTGGGTTTAAAAGGCCCAAAGCAATTAGAACAAAACGCTAAAAAGCAAACCACTAAAAACGGAGCGGTTCAGCTATACAATTAGGCAATGATTGAGCGGCCTGATTAGGTTAGCTCTTCTCTTTTCCTAAAAATAGGAAAATAACGATCTAGTGATCGAATATTTCATTGTGAGCGGCAATCTTGAGGTTTTGGCAAATATGCCATCCTCATAGAATGCACACTACTTAGGCTTCTACCACATCTTCTCAAATGAAACCTTATCCATAGAGGTGTTCTTCTCTACCCACAAAGAATTGCTGTTATTCTTCAACATTAATGTGCTTTTACTCGAAAAGATTCTTGATAGCACTGCAAGTGGAAATAGGAATAAATAGAAAATCGTGCTCAACAAAATATTTGGTACGATAAAACTTAGCACTTTTGCAAGTTTCATCCACAAGAAGTCTATGAGCGTACTTATTCTGTCTGAGATGATTCCCAAAAGACCAATAATTAGAGAAGTATTTAAAGCCCATCTAAAATCCAAGAAGAAAAATATAATTCCAAAGCCAACGGATATGATCAATACCGTTTTAACTGGGTTACTATTTTGTGCTTTCATAAACCTTAAAATAACGTGTATATAAATGGTGCAACAGCACTACTACCTCCAAATACGATTAATACACCTAACAGTAATAAAATTAAGACCATTGGTACTAACCAAAACTTCTTTCGCTCTTTTAAAAAGAGCCATAAATCTTTTAAAAACTCCATGACTATTTAATTAAGTTTTGTTCTACTAATTCATTTCCAATGTACTTTGCTATTTCAGCATATCCATTTTCATTTGGATGCCCGTCGAATTTAAAAAAATATTTATCCTTAGGCACCAATTCAATAAAATAATCTGTCAACTCGAAATAGGTCAATTCATTTTGAAGAGCAATGTTTTGATAGATGGAATCAATGCCATTGTGTTCTTTCATAAAATCGTTAAACTGATCATTAGGAGTTCTTACAGTTGCGTGTCCTGTAAAGCTTGCCGTGGGCATATTTACAAAAACCAAATTAGCATTATGTTGAGTACATAAAGCTTTCATTTCTTTTAAATCTTTATCCATTGAATTAATGGCTAATTTCGTTGCAGGATGATCAGGATTATTGAATACAGTTGGCCTGTATGTGAGACTAACGTAATAGTTCAAGAGTCCTGGATTTAAATTACCAGTTTCAAATAAATGCCTTACGCTATCAGACAATAAATCATATTGTTTTTTCTGAAGGTAATCGTATTTAGCTATTTTATTTTTTACGTCATTAATATTATTCTGTTTTAAGTCAATTGTATTGTTAGACTTTTTCTTCAACAGATTACCAAATGAGTATTTGCCATACGTTTTTACAATATGTTTTGCTTGGCTCTTAATAGAAGTGTTTTTTGCTTTTTTCGCTTTTTTACCACTACCACTATGTTCATATAATTGAGCTAAATCATCTAATTGCAAAACTCCAACCAAAACCAAGTCTGGTTTTAAAAGCGGTATGGCATTATTCATATACTCCAAATATTTAGTAGTATACTGCCCACCTTTTCCACAATTAATTACTTCGACATTCTCAAATTGATTTGAGTGCAAATATTCTTGTAATTTTCTAGGCCAGCTATGTTCAATATTTACACCAAAGCCCATTGTCCAAGAGTCTCCAAAACATAAAATACGATACTTATCTCCTTTATCGACACTAATTTCCCGATCTCTAATTCCTAAACTATTGGTAATGATTTTATAATCATACTCGATGGTTTTACTGGTAACAGTATAGTTTTTGGGAAAAACAAGTCCTTGCTCACTCTGAGGAGTAGTCGTATCGTCACCCATACTTGCATTTATGCAAAACACGATACCCAAAAGAATGCCCATAAAAGCAGAGCTTAGTGCGACATCTTTTAATCGCTTATTTACCTTATTCTTACTGATGAGCATGATAAATATGATGCCCACAATGAATAGAAGCGTATACGCGATCCATACACTTTTAAAATCGACTACTGGAGTACCGCTATACAATAAGTAAAACGATAAGGGGTTCCAAAACAATAAGGCTAAAACAATGAAAAAGTTATATATTTTACTTTCGTTTTTCATCACTAATCCATTTTAAATTTAACCATCCATTTGTCTTTGTTCTCCCAATCAGGTTGTTCTGTTTTACAGTATACAAAATCGTTGATTACTAAATAATCCATTTCTGTACTCATAAAACATCTATAAGCATCATAGGGGGTACAAACGATTGGTTCTCCACGCACATTAAAACTTGTATTTACAAGCAACCCATAACCTGTTTGATTTTTAAACTCATTGATCAATCCCCAATACCTTGGATTAGTCTCTTTATGAACGGTCTGAATTCTTGCCGAAAAGTCTAGGTGAGTTATTGATTGCACATCACTGCGCTCATGATATAATCGTTCCCATAAAGGTAAGTCATAATAGTTGTCGGGCAGCTCTTTTCTCCTACTCTCATCAACAGGAGCTACTAACAACATATATGGAGAGGCGGTATCCAAATCAAAGAAGTTTTGGCTTTCTTCTGCTAAAATCGATGGCGCAAAGGGTCTAAAGCCTTCTCTGTATTTAATTTTAAGATTGAGTTTCTTTTGCATCTCAGGATTTCTAGCATCGCCCAAAATACTGCGATTCCCCAATGCCCTTGGCCCAAATTCCATTCGTCCTTGAAACCATCCTACCACATTCCCCTCCGAAATTTTTGATCCGATGAATTTGCATAGCTCAGCAAAATCGTCATATTTATTATAAACGGCTTTTGCTTTACGACTCATCAATATTATCTCTTTGTCGGAGTAATCGGGGCCGAGATAGGTTCCGAACATTTTATCGTTTACTTCATCAGCGGCTCTTTCTTCCTCAAAATACATGTAGTTTACAGCCAATGCTGCACCAAGCGAACCACCTGCATCTCCTGCTGCTGGTTGGATGTAAATGTTTTTAAATATTTTTTCTTTCAGAAGTTTCCCATTTGCTACACAATTCAAGGCTACACCTCCTGATAGGCAAAGATTATCCGAATTGGTAACCCGTTTGGCTTCTTTTGCCATTTTCAGCACGA
>JBMYQA010000059.1:0-10498 GCA_049600855.1 Flammeovirgaceae bacterium
ACTCGATTCGATAGACCATATACGAACATTAATTTCAAAATATCAAGAAATTACGCCCGAAACAGACATCACATCGAAGTTAGCAGAGATTCATAATTTCAGCGAATTGATTAACTTTGAGATTGTTTTAGACGATACAAAATCTTACATTGAACAGATACAATCAACACTGAATAGGGTAGAACCTGCCAAAGGATAGTTTGAGGCAATATCTAACTAGTGTTTTTGTTTATTCGGGAATAGTCATGAGTGAATAGGCATGTTTATTATGCATTAAATGTTTATCGGTAGCATTTGCTTTTTGGTTGTTTCTAAAACACATTCAGACATGAAAAAAAACAGGACAAACTTCTTGACCTTATTTTTGGTAATCTTCCTGACTTTTAGCGGTCTGCAAGCTTCCGCTCAAATGTACAAGCGCAGGCTAGATATCTGTGAGTTGTTATATGAAGAAGGAAGGTATAAGAAAGCACTTGAATATGTAGATAAACTGTTGAAACGGTTGGAAAAGCGGTCTGAAGAGCAAGCAGCAATTCAGCGTGTACTTTTGCATAAGGCCAAATACCTAGAAGCGCTTGGCCGTTACAATGAATTCGAAGAAATCATTGCCGATGTATTGGAGAAACGGAAAAGTCAAGGTGAAAATAGTTTAGCTTATGGAGTTGCCTTGCTAGATATTGCCTACCTCTACCTATTGTATTCTGATATTGTATCGGCCGAAAATTACCTAAATGCTTCCGAGAATATCCTCGGTTCACGACTCTCTACCACCTTTGGCGATGCAGGAGCACAAAAAGACTTGTATTTCGATTCTCAAACACTCTATATCAAAACCTATATCAATTACCTTAGAGGGTATTACGATGACGCACAGCGTTATGTGACCCAACTTCAAAAAATCCGTAAGCAGCGCATCTCTACCCGTGAAATATTTTTTAACGATGTTACGGGGCAGTTTGAATCCAGAAGAATTAGTGCCGATCAGTTACGTGGCCGAAAAAGGGAGTATGTTCAGGCATTGACCTTAGAAGGGCAAATTGCTCGTGAACGAGGCGAATATGCTTTAGCAGATTCATTATTTGCGGTAGCAGATGATTGGATTGGACAGCGCTTTAGAAAAACGAAAACTGACTTGGCTACAGTAAGAAACGTGAATGAGTGGATTTTGTTGAAGATTGAGCGCGGCGATGACATTAAAACCATTCGGAAAGAGATTGAAGAAAACCTATTTAGGGCAGAGCGAAGTGTCGATTTTGTGCATAAAGATTACATCAATACTCATGAACTCATCTTGGATTTTTATACCATAACCAATTATCGCGGAAGAGGGAAAAAGCAAGATTGGGAGCTAGACATCAATATACGAAAATATTATACTAAGAAACGCTTGCCTTACGCTATCCGACAACGGATGCGCGCAAAAAGATTGTATTACAATCAAGCGGGTAGGTTATTAACACGCGAGCGCCAGTTAAGTTCGGCAGAAGAGCTGTTGTTGATTCTTAAAAACGGGAAAGAACAGCAACAGCAAGATTCGGTTACGCTGCCTCCAATTAATGATGAAAGCTTAGGAAAAAGGCAACGAAAAATAGTGGAAGGAGAAGAAGATGTTGTTCGAGTTCCCAAAAACCATATTCAACGCGTAAAGGTACTCGAACAACTCTATGCCATTGCAATGGCTAATAATGAGTTAGATAGTGCCCAAAGTTTTTTAAATGAATTGGTTAGCACTAATGCCTTAATTTTTGGTGATGAATCGATTCCTTACCACATTTCAAAGATTGAGGAAGCCGATTTTTACTTGAATTATACCAATGAGTTTGAAAAGGCAGGTGAAATTTTTGCAGAAAGCTTTGATGAAGTGATTGCAAAGCGATTAAACCACCACAGTGCGAAATACATTGAGGCATTAGATGAGTACTCAGAATACCTAAAAGTGACAGGCAAATTTGAGGAAGCGCGTGATTTAACGGAGTATGGACTGAAACTCACAGAAGAGAATGTAGGTAAATATCATCCGTTTTATGCAGTTGAGCTTGAAAAGTTGATTGAGCTTGAATTGGAACTTGGAGAGTATCAAGTGGCTAATGCGAATATTGATAGCATGCTAAAAATTTACGAGGCTTTTTACAATAAGCATTCGCCATTATCTAGTGAATATTCAAGAGGTTTAGAGACGGCTGCGCGGTATTATGCTATTTCGGGTTTATTTAACGAAGCGAAGGTTGCCCTAAATCGAGGCGATCGCCTCACGCGTAGGGTAGCTACAGCGAATATCAGTTCTACCTCTGCAGAAGAACAATCGTATTTGATGATTCAAACGGAGAAATTGCGACAAGCCGAAGCTTTACTGCAATCCATTATTGCGCGCAGGGAGAGCGTTTATGGCACAGAAAGTAGGTTTTTGATTGCACCTTACAATCAAATGGCGATGATTTCAAAAATCAATGGTGATTATTTAAAAGCAGAAGAATTAGCACAAAAGTCTTATGCAATTGCCCGCCAAACGTATGGAGATAGCTCATTCAAAACTACAGAAAGTTTAAGTACCCTCGCAGAGATTAAAACAGCAATTGGTTCTTATGATGCTGCTGAAGAAGATTTACAGAAAATCATCAAGATTAATTCACAGTTATTTGGAGAAGGACATATTCAATTGGCTAAGCCAAATACCCAAATGGCTTTAACGAAATTTTATAGTGGCTCTTCTGACTTAAATGAGGTAGAAACCTTAATCAATAGTTCGGTAAGTATCATCTCAAAATCATTGGGCACCGATAATCCAGTGTATGCAGAAGCACTTAAAACGTTGGCTTTGGTAAATACAGAATCGGGTAAACTGGAAGAAGCAGAGAATAATTTACTAACGGCCAATGATATTTGGGTAAGAAAACTCAAGACGGAAAATAATACAAACAGTGCGGAAATTGAGTTACTACTTGGGGATGTAGAAGTAAAACGAAAACAGTTTGAGTTAGCAAAATCAAAGTTCGAAAGGTCAAGAAAGATTTATAAAAAACTATTTAATAAACAACATCCAGAGTATATCAGAGCTACGGCACGCTTGGGTCGAGTGCATTACATGATGGGGAATTTACCAAAAGCCATTAAATACACAGAGCTTGCTTTAGAGAATCACGCAGAAGTAATTAATCGTTTCTTTCGGGCAATGAGTGAAGCAGAGAAATCTAGGTTTTGGAATACCATTCGAAACGATTATGAGTTTTACAATACGCTTGCTGTAGCTGCTAGTAAACGCAAGAAAAGCATGATTGGCAAAATGTATGACAATACCTTAGCCACCAAAGCATTGTTATTGAACTCATCCATTAAAATTCGAAATGATATTTTGAATAGTAATGATGATAGCCTTATTGCCAACTTCGAACAGTGGGAACGATTAAAAGAGCAACTCATCGAAGAACTGGGTATGAGTAGCGAGCAGTTGAAAGAAGAAGGGTTAGATCCGAAACAAACGCAAAAGGAGATTGATGCATTAGAGCGGCAATTAAGTTCCCAATCTGCACTTTTTAGTCAAA
This sequence comes from Flammeovirgaceae bacterium, assembly GCA_049600855.1. Lineage (GTDB taxonomy): Bacteria > Bacteroidota > Bacteroidia > Cytophagales > Flammeovirgaceae > JBMYQA01. Next base: position 3,540 of record JBMYQA010000059.1, read on the forward strand.
ATACAGAAGAAACCTTAATTACTTGGAAAACCGTTCAAGCCGAACTAAAGGATAATGAGGTAGCCGTCGAAATTATTCGTTACCGTCAGTTTACCAATCAATTTTCTGACTCAGTGATCTATGCCGCTTTAGTGGTTACGCCCAAAACGGCTAAGGCACCACTATTACTGGTATTGCCTAATGGAAACGACTTGGAAGGAAAGTACTTGAAGTATTACCGAACGTGTATTGAATATAAAATTGAAGATCAGTATTCCTATGAGAACTTTTGGCGACCAATCGACCAAGTAGTGCCAGATGGCAGTAAAGTATTTTTATCAGCAGAAGGTGCGTATAACCAAATTAACTTGGAAGCGGTACTAAACGATAATGGAGAATATGTATTGGATAGAAGTAATATTGTACTGGTGAGTAACACAAAAGAAATCGTGGATGATCGTCGTGATAAGGAAGAAAATAAGGGGATGAAAGCAAAAAGCGAACAATTGGCATTATTTGGTAATCCAGTATATTATTCCGACTTAAAACCTGAGGAGTATAATACCTATACAGATCGACCAATTACCCAATTGCCAGGTACACAAGCAGAGGTAAAAACACTGACTGATCTATTATTACGACAAGATTTGGCTCCAGATACAAAAATTAACCTTCAGGCAACGGAAGATGCAGTGGGCGAGCTTGATAACCCTAAAGTATTCCACATTGCTACGCATGGTTATTTTATGGCTGATGAAGTGGTTGCATCAAACTCTGACTTGGCAAAAGAACGATCAGTTTCCAATCCATTACTCCGATCAGGCTTGTTATTGACGAATGCGGGTGATTTGATGAAAGACAATAACGTGTATAACTTCAACAAAGGTAAAGGAGTATTAACGGCTTATGAGGCGATGAGTCTTCGTTTAGATGAAACGGAATTGGTGGTGCTAAGTGCTTGCGAAACAGGGCGTGGTGATGTGAGAGTGGGAGATGGCGTATACGGTTTACAGCGCGCTTTCTTAGTGGCAGGAGCCGATGCCATTATCATGAGTTTATTTAAAGTAGATGATGAAGCTACTAAAAAATTAATGAATTACTTCTACAACAATTGGATTGTGAAGAAAATGGATAAACGTAAAGCGTTTATTGAAGCCAAACGGGAATTGCGTCAAGAGTTCAAAGATCCCATCTACTGGGGTGCTTTTATTATGGTAGGTTCGGTATAGCATACCCATTGAAATGAATGAATTAATGATGAGTTGCCCTTTTAATAATGGCAACTCATTTGCATTATATGAGGATCGACTTTTTAAAACTAAAATCTTATCAAGAAGTTAAAGTTTTATGAACTCAACAATATCAATCAACCGTCATTTAACTTTATACAACCAAGGAGATTTTTTTAATTATTCAATAAGATAGCAACTTTAGCAAGTGAACATTCTCCTTAAAACAATGAAGTTATCTAAAGTATAAACTTGTAGTTTAAAGTAGATAGGTTTTGCTTCAGACAAAGCATTTTTTCAGCGAATAATGGCAATTATTTAATGAAAAAATAATGAAGTATGAAGTAAAAGCGAACAGTTTAAACTGTGAGTTTATACTTTAGACAACTTCAATAAACAAATTTAGACTTTACTAAACCTTGAAAGAACTAGAACTATGAAGAAACTATTCATAACACTATTAATTATTGGAGGAATCATTGGTGCGGGTAGTATTGCTTTTAAGTTATTCATTATGAATACTAAAAAGTATAGTCCAGAAGCAATGGCTACTTATAATAAAAATGGAGTTAGTTTAAAGGTAGAATATTGTCAACCTTCTAAAAAGAACCGAAAGATATTTGGTGGATTAGTACCTTTTAATGAAGTGTGGAGAACAGGAGCAAACGAGGCTACCTTATTTAGAACTAACCAAGACCTTGTGTTTGGAGATCAGCTTTTAGAAGCTGGAGCGTATTCGCTCTTTACCCTTCCCACAGAATCAGATTGGGAAGTGATTTTTAATGGGGAAACAGGTCAATGGGGTACACAATACAACGAAGCGGAAGATGTGATGCGCGTTCCTGCTGCTACAGCTGTCAGTGATAATATGGTGGAATCGTTCACCATTCGCTTTGACGATGCCGATGGACAACTAAAAATGCTACTCACTTGGGATCAAACAGTAGTCACTTTACCCATTGAAGTGGAATAAAAATAGACCTGAACCTCGCTTTCTTAAGGAGTGGAGGTTTCAGGTTTGTAGCGACTCGACAGGCTCTTTTAATGCTGCTTTTACCGTATGGTAACTGACCGTAAGCAAAGTAATGCCGAGCACAATGGTTGCCGTAAATAAGAAAATGAAGAAATCAAGGGGGACTTGTAGTGGAAAGTTACTGAGCCAGCTCTTCATGATGACGTAAGAAATGGACCAACCAATCAAAATGGCAATGCCTGCCAGAATGAAAAACTCCCTAGATAGCAAGAGTACAATTTCCCCATCGTTGCTTCCAAGGGCTTTGCGAATCGCAATTTCTTTTCTGCGTTGCTCCATCACAAATGATGAAAGCCCAAACAAACCCAAACACGCTAAAAAGATGGCGACTAATGAAAAGTAAGCGGATACTTTGCCCAACTTTTTCTCTTCTTGATACTGATAACTCAATTTATTTTCTAAAAACTCGTATTCAAACGCCCGATCAGGTAAATAGGCTTTCCAAGTATTTTCAATCGCGTCAAGCGCTTTAGGGTCATTAATTTTGATCGCGATGTAATTGGTGAATAAAATTTGGGATCGTGGATCACCAACGGTTTTGATGATGAACGGCATCATCTTCTCGCGCAATGACTCAAAATGAAAATCTTTCATCACCCCAATTACCCGATGCCAAGTAGAATCAGAAACAAGGATGCGTTTGCCCAAAGCGGCTTCTGGACTTTCCCAACCCGCATATTTGATAAAGCTTTCGTTAACGATGAGGGCACTGTCTTCATCACCTCTACCTTTCTGAAAACCGCGCCCCACTAGCATTTCAATACCAAAGGTGGTGATAAAATCTTGTTGTACAATTTGACTAGGTAAAAACTGCCAATCTCCCTCTTCGGATAACTTATAATCGTGTGTATTATGACTCAAGCCAAGAATATCTTCTAATCCAGTAACAGAAGAGATGTGGGGAGACTGAAGTAGCTCCGCTTTTACACGCTCATAGTTTTGAGACATTTGAGTTTGAGCAATTGGAAGCAGGACAATATTTTCTTGATCAAACCCTAAGGAAGCATTTTGCAAGTAGTCGTGCTGTCTAAACGTAATGAGCGTGCTAATCATTAAGAAAATGGTAATCACAAATTGGATGACTACGAGCGTACTTCTAAACATTTTACTTCGGATTCCCTGAGCTAAGGTACCGTTTAACGCTTGGCTAGGAACCAACTTCGATAAATAATAGGAGGGATAAATACTTGAAATGAGTCCAATGATGAGCCCTGTACTGACTGAAATTCCCATAGGAACGATGGGATCTATTTGTTGAAAATCAAATCGACTTAGCGTAATTGACGATAAAAAAGGCAGGAAGATTTCAAGAATCACCAACGAAAGCATAATGGCTACAAAGCTGATCAAAAAATATTCTACCAAAAACTGATAGACCAATTCGGTACGAAAAGCTCCAATGGCTTTGCGAATTCCTACTTCTTTTGCTCGAATAGAAGAACGAGCCGTAGAAAGATTCGTAAAGTTTATAATGGTAATGGCTAGAATGAGTAAGCCAATTGCTGAAAAAATAAAGATGTATGTAATATCGCCATTAGGGGCTAATTCGTGATCTAAGTCAGAATATAAATAAATCTCTTTTAATGGCTGAAGGTAAAGCTGTAAGTAATTGTGTAAAAAGTTTGGGTAATACTCAGGAATAAAATCACTAAATAAGTATTCTAAATTTTCAGGTGCATTATCATCGGTAAGTAACAAATACGTCCAGCAGGGATGCCGAATCCAATTTTCTTGAAGTGTGACGCTCGATAAGAAATTATTTTTGTGGGTTAGTGTAGAAAAGGAAGCAATAAAGTCGAAATCAAAATGCGATTGATATTTGGGCGGAGCAAAAACACCGGTAATGGTCATTTCAGGAGGTGTTTGTGGATTACCCGCTTTATATACAATTTTTTTGCCTATTGGATCAGTATCTCCAAAGTACTTTTCTGCAATACGATGCGAAATCACGATACTATTTGGCTGTTTCAACGCATCGTATGGGCTACCTTGGGCAAGGGGAAAATCAAAAATTTCAAAAAAAGAATCATCAACAAAGTAAAACTTTTGTTCACTATAGTTTTGATTATTGATGCTTAGGGTATGATTGGGTAATTGGAAATTGAAGATTCGGACATAATTTTCTACGTGCTCAGGATAGACTTTTTTTACAGTTGGGCCAAAAGGAAAAGGCATGGTTGCCGCCCTTTCTCCAATCCCATTTCGCTCTAAATAGGCAATTGTTCGATAGATGCGATCTCCTTTACTATGAAAGGTATCGAAAGATATTTCGTGCCATACGAGCAAGAAAAGAAGTGTAAAGAAGGCAATACCCACAGAAAGCCCTGCAATATTTACAAATGCATAAAGCTTGTGTTTGGAGAGGTTACGGAACGCTATAATGAGGTAATTTTTGAGCAAGGTGTGCCAATTATACTTTAATACTACCCGTTTTAATTTTTTTAATCAAATTTTCAGTTACGATTTGCCCATCAAAAAGATTGATAATGCGATTGCCATAATCGGCAGCCGCCGCAGAGTGAGTAGCCATTACAATGGTAGTACCTTTATCATTCAGTTCCATGAGCATTTCCATCACTTCTTGCCCTCGTGTAGAATCGAGGTTTCCAGTGGGTTCATCAGCCAGAATAAGCTTCGGTTTTGCAATAATAGCGCGAGCTACTGCCACACGTTGCTGTTGTCCTCCTGAGATTTGTTGTGGGAAAAAGCGTTGTTTATGTGCTAATTGTAGGCGTTCCATTAAGGCATTCACGCGCTTTTTGCGTTCAGGCTTCGAAACTTTCTGATAAAGTAATGGAAGCTCAATATTTTCATAAACGGTGAGCTCATCAATTAAATTAAAATTTTGAAAAACAAAACCAATGTGATGCTTACGCATTTCAGCGCGCTGACGGTTATTTTTTTGACTAGTATCGTCTCCCATTACAAACAACTGTCCGATACTTTGGGAGTCCAGTAAACCGATAATATTTAGTAAGGTGGTTTTCCCGCAGCCTGAAGGACCCATAATGCAAACAAACTCTCCCTTAGAAATTTCCAGGTTTATATTGTGTAGGGCAATTGTTTCTACTCCAAACTTCGTGTAAACTTTACCTAAATTTACCGTACGAATCATCTAACACTTTTACTTAGTAACCACGTATGCTATCAATAGCAAATCATGCCTGTGAATAAATTGATTAAGGAATTGTTTTTATAGCTGTTAATCTGACACTTAAGAAAGCAATGAACAACATTGCGCAATTTAGGTACCAGCGCTATTAATAATTTGATTATCAGTGTTTTAATGTTGTTTTTGTTCGCGATATACTGTACGGTATTGATAGCCAACTGTTCACTTTCGTACAGTTAATCAAACTTGATTGATTTAACAGGGTCTATTCTCGTAATGATGAGTGTTGGAATGTAGGTAATGGCTGCAATAACAATGAATGCAAGCAGATTAAAACCTACAATGGTCACCCAATCAAACAGCACAGGAACACTGTCCATGTAATAATTGGTAGGATCTAGCGGAATCAACTTAAACTGTTGTTGAAGTACGCCAAATCCAAGACTTACCAAATTACCAAAAAACAAGCCTTGCACAATGAGTTTAAATCCATTAAACACAAATATTTTTTGAATTTGCCAGTCGGTAGCCCCTAATCCTTTTAAGGTTCCAATCATCTCCGTACGTTCCAGAATCATAATGAGGATAATGGTTAAAATATTGATCACAGCTACACTAAGAATAATCGCTAAAAAGATTGTAGCATTCTGCTTAATTACTACAAACCAATCAAAGAGGTGGGTAAACTTATCATTGCTATTTACTTTGGTAGCAAATAAAGAGAAACCAATTTCCTTATTAATGTATTCAAACGCGTGATCTAATTTATTGAAGTCGTTGACAAATATTTCAAAACCTCCAGCTAAGGAATCTGGCCAATTATTTAGTTTTTTAATCATCCTGATATCTCCAATCATAAATAACTCATCAAAATCTTCGATGCCCGTTTCATAGATCCCTACTACTTCAATAGGCCGATACCTTGGTGGATCTTGTACGAAATAGATGGTGGCTTTATCACCAATGGAGAGGTTTAATTTGTTAGAAGAAGCTTGGCTAATTAAAATTTCATTGCTGTATTTTTCTTGACCAACTGCAATAAATCTACCCGCTATCAGGTTCTTAGCAAATCGTGTGGTATCAAAATCATGAGCGACACCTTTTAGCACAACACCTGCTACTTCTGTTTTGGTTTTTAAGATGCCAGCTTTATGAGCAAATTGTTGAATATGAGCAACTTCTGGAAACTTATCTCGCTCTTGATAAATCGGGATATTAGTAGATGCAGGAGTTTCTTCAAATCCATTCAATCCAGCATATGAGTTTATCTGGATATGTCCGGCAAAGCTGAAGATTTTCTCTCGAATGGTATCGGTGAATCCATTAAAGATAATGGAGGTGAGGATAATCGTTGTGAGGCTTAATGCCACACTGCCAACGGCAACTTTAGCAATTAATGCGGAAAAGCTGCTGCCTGCTTTACTACGAAGCCTCTGCGAGACGAAGAACGAAAAATCAGTCATTCTGTTGAAATAATAGGGACGAAAACGTTGCCCCCGTACATAATTGAGCCTATAGTAAGTGCGAAAAATCATTCGCCCTAAGCGGCTACAGCTGAATACATCACTACATCACCCTGTAATTAAAACAACCGCATAAGCGGCCA
>JBMYQA010000059.1:10508-25786 GCA_049600855.1 Flammeovirgaceae bacterium
CACCCCCTCTTCTCGTCCTACAAAACCTAGCTGTTCAGTGGTTGTTGCTTTTACAGAAACAGCATCTTCATCAATACCCATTACTTCGGCTAAACACGCTTTCATAGCTGGAATATGGGGCATTAACTTAGGTTTTTGTAAACACACAGTGGCATCAATATTCGATACACGGTATCCTTTTTCGCCAATAAGTCGAATGACATCTTTGAGTAATAATTTACTATCAATTCCTTTAAACTGAGGGTCTTTATCAGAATAATGATAGCCGATATCTCTCAGGTTTGCCGCTCCTAAAAGTGCATCACAAATGACGTGAATTAATACATCCGCATCTGAATGACCTACGGCTCCGTGGGTATGCGCAATTTGAATGCCACCTAGCCAGAACTCGGCTCCTTCTTCCAGCTTATGTACATCATAACCTTGTCCAACACGAATTTTCATATGGAAATAGTATGTTTTGGGCAAATATAGGTGAAGGATGGCTAAAATAAAGTGGAAAGAATAATTGTCGGTTAAAGCTTTTAAAGTTTCCATCAATAATTCGATTCATCTCTTTTTGGGAAGGACATAGTTATTTTCCCAAAAAGAGATGAAATAACATTGATTCGTATGAAAACGAAATCTGGAAAATGCTTTGAAATACCTGTCGAAAGTAGTAAAACTGCTTAGGGGGCAGCTCGTGCTGATGATAAGTGGCTAAAAAATAACTATCGGATATGGTTAGTGGGCACCAATTTTTTCTTTCAAAGTGTCAATAAGTCCTTCCCATAATTCACTGAGGTCTTCATCGTTATCCATATCTGAGTAATCGATGATTTTGAGAAAAGAAGTTTGGGTCATTTCGTTGTAATCTAATCGAAACTCTAGGTATTGCAACTCATTCGCTTCTTCCTCTTCACTGGCCTGTTTTATAAACTGATATTTGATATGATGGTTGATTCTTCTCGAAATGATTTTGGCAGGATGACTAACCCCGTCCCAAACAATATCCAGTAATTTGTCTCCAATTACATTAACTTCATCGGCAAACCACTCTTGCAGTCCAGCTGCTGAAGAGAGATAAGGGTACAACATCTTAACAGATGCAGTTATCTCAAATTCAGTGATATACTTATATTTTGCCATAATACTATTGCTTATTAGTTTTAATGCAATATAAGAAAAAGCTGCAAAAGTGCAAGAACTACAATGGTTTAGCTATGAATCGAGTTGATCAAAAATAGGTTTATATAAGCCTAAAATTTGTGGAAACGAGCATGCTCACTTATTCCTCCTATGAAATTAGGTGCATTCCTTTGATCTTGTTACTTTTGCGCCAAATTGGAACATACCTAAACCATGGCCCTTATGAATTTAGAGCTTAGAAACTCTTTGGCGTTTTTTGATTTAGAAACTACTGGTATCAATGTAGTAAAAGATCGAATTGTTGAAATCTCGATCTTGAAAGTGATGCCTAATGGTGAAAAGCTGATTAAAACTAAAAAGGTAAATCCAACGATTCCTATTCCACCTGAGGTTACCAAGATTCATGGCATTTCAGATGAGGATGTGAAAGATGAACCTACTTTTAAGGAGTTGGCAAAAGAAATTGCTAAGTTTCTGGAAGGCGCTGACTTGGCAGGCTATAATATGTTGCGTTTTGACGTGCCATTATTGGTAGAGGAGTTTTTGAGAGTAGGGATCAATTTTGATGTGAGTCAGCGTAAACTGATTGATGTACAACGCCTCTTTTACCTCATGGAACCCCGTACGCTTACGGCTGCATATAAATTTTATTGCGATAAAGACTTGGAAGGTGCCCATTCTGCGGAGGCAGATACCGTAGCTACCTTTGAAGTGTTAGACGCACAGATTGCCCGCTATAAAGGCGTGGAAATTAAAGATTCAAATGGGAAGATGTATGCGCCCATACAAAATGATATGGGGGCCTTGCATGAGCTTACCGCCTCTAAAATGGTGGATTTAGCAGGGCGTATGGTGTACAATGCCAAAGGTGAAGTGGTTTTTAACTTTGGGAAACATAAAAATAAGCCTGTTTTACAGGTATTGGAAAAAGAACCCAATTACTACGACTGGATGATGAAAAGCGATTTCCCATTGAATACCAAACAAAAATTAACAGAAGTGAAACTAAGTCAATTCAATAAACGATAACAGGCGCTTAGTTTCCACTCGAAATAGATTAACGAATAGCTTATGTTGAATAGTCCTGATTTAGATGGTAAGTATTTAGGGACAATTACCTCAGACTTTGCTCTTGTGGCACACACATTGAAAGAGGCTTCTTATCAACTCAGAGTGCGCAAAATAGCTGAACATCCCATTTTTCCCATCTGTAAGATTGATCAACCAGTAGGACAATTATTGGTAGATAAGCACGAGATGGCCTTAAAATGGAATTTCTATTTCTCCTTTTTAGATGAATTTAAACAGCGAGGATTGGTAGATGATCTAGCAAAGTTTCAACAAAACTATAAAGATCCCGATGAGTTTTGTTGCCTATTTGTGGTGGATAATGATTTTGTCAATTTCATCTACGTGCCCTATCCTGAAGATACGCCACTTGTTTAGGTTGAAAGAAAACTGAATTCAAAAAACACAGCAAAGTTAGCCTTTGCTGTGTTTTTTTTGGAATCAACAAATAAAAGCTTTGATCCGTGTGTAACTCACTTGCGTAATTCCCTGACAACTGCTATTTTGAGTTTCTTATTTTAGACCATTGCATAAAGATCAGATTACAATACGCTATTTCAATGTAAAGTGATTGAAGATCACTTGTTTGATGCGACTTAACGACACATTTTATGAAGAAAAGTAGTGAAAAGTTTTTATTCAAATATTTGAAAAACGCCTCACCTACGGGCTTTGAAACACCAGGACAACAACTTTGGTTAGAATACCTCTCTCCTTATATAGACGAACATTTTACCGACACTTATGGTACTGCTGTTGGAGTCATTAATCCTGGTCAGGACTATAAAGTAGTAATTGAAGCACATGCTGATGAAATTTCTTGGTTTGTCAACTACATTTCTCCTGATGGTTACATTTATGTGATTCGCAATGGTGGATCAGATCATCAAATTGCACCTTCTAAGCGTGTGCATATTCACACAAAAAAAGGTATTGTAAATGCAGTATTTGGCTGGCCTGCTATCCATGTACGAAGAAACGGTACCAAAGAAGAAGCACCTTCTTTAGATAATATCTTCTTAGACTGTGGATGTAACTCTAAGGAAGAAGTAGAAAAATTAGGGGTAAAGGTAGGTTGTGTAGTTACTTTTGTAGATGAACCAGAAATATTGAACAAGAATTACATCATGGGGCGTGCGCTGGATAACCGCATTGGTGGATTTATCATTGCCGAAGTAGCGCGTAAATTGAAAGAGAAGAAAAAAACACTGCCATTCTCATTATACATTGTGAATTCGGTACAGGAAGAAATTGGTTTGCGAGGTGCTCAAATGATTGCAGAACGCATCCAACCTGATGTGGCAATTATTACGGATGTATGCCACGATACTACCGCTCCGATGTATAATAAACAGCGCCAAGGTGAAACGCAAACAGGCAAGGGCCCTGTGTTGGTATGGGGACCAGCGGTACACAATAATCTGCGAGATATGATTTTAGAGGTAGCAGAGAAGAAAAAGATTGATTACCAACGAATGGCGATTTCAAGAGCTACAGGCACCGATACCGATGCATTTGCTTATTCTAATGCAGGTGTAGCTTCTGCATTGATTTCATTAACTTTAAAATATATGCACACCACAGTTGAAATGGTGCATAAAGACGATGTACAAGCTTGCATCAATTTAATGTATGAATTTTTGATTCAACTGCCTAATCAGCATGATTTCAGCTACGTGAAATGATCAGTCTGAAAAATCTAAATCAACTATGGAAAAACAATATCGAGTACTTTCTATTGATGGAGGTGGAATAAGAGGCATTATTCCTGCTATGATTTTAGCAGAAATAGAAGAACGTACAGGTAAGCGGATCTCTGAACTATTTGACTTTATTGCAGGTACGTCCACAGGAGGTATTTTAGGCTTAGGACTCGTCATTCCTGGTGAAGATGGAAAACCTAAGTATGCCGCTGAGGATTTGGTAAAACTGTATCAAGATAATGGATCAACCATTTTTTCAAAAGATACTTGGAAACGAATTCAATCGGCTGGTGGGGTATTAGATGAAAAGTACTCTCAAGCAGGTATTGAGTCTGTATTAGAAAAGTATTTTGGTGATGCAGAACTGAAAGACGTACTCACAGATGTGCTGATTACGAGCTACGACTTGGAAACACGGCGGCCTTTCTTTTTCAAAAGCATGAAGGCTAAAAAAGATCCTAATCGAAACCATTTAGTGCGTTTAGCCGCTCGTGCGACCTCAGCTGCTCCTACCTATTTCGAACCGTTGAAATTAACTACTGACGATCGGTTTACGTATTATTCGTTGGTCGATGGTGGGTTGTATGCCAATAACCCTGCCATGTGTGCTTATGCAGAAGTAACTCGTATGGATAAACGAGATTTGCTATTTGTTTCATTAGGAACAGGGGAAATGTCTGCGCAAACCATTTCGCACGATAAAGCGCGTAATTGGGGGGTTATGGAGTGGATTAAGCCATTAATTGATGTGATGATGGATGGGAATAGCGATACAGTGGCGTATCAGCTCGCCCAAGTGATGGATGTAAAACCCAATAGTGATTATTATCGAATCCAAGCCAATTTGACCAAAGATTCAGCCGAGATGGATAATGTGAAAGATTCAAATATCAGAAAACTCAAAATTATTGCGAATGATACGATAAGAGACGAATCGAAAGCCATTCAAGCCATTTGCGATCGGTTGTTGAAGCAGTTTGATGATGCTGAAACCATGGGCTGATTGTTCGAAGTTACCTAACTATTCTTGGAAAGCCGTTCATTTCATGAAGAAGTGAACGGCTTTAGTTATTGTGTACGATCACAATGTCTAATAATTTCTAAAAACTGGACATTGTGAGGGAAACCTACCAAAAACTGGACATAAATTGGGACTATGTCCAGAAAAGTGCTAAAAACTGGACATAGTTGTTTGAACTTGACAAAAATTGGACATAAATTGGGACTATGTTCAGAAAAGTGCTAAAAACTGGACATAGTTTATGTAAAACGTGTATGATATGTCCAAATTGATGTACGATAGAACATTGCCTTATAACCACCTTCCAATGTTGCCTCCTAAAGAAGCAGTTGAACAGGATATTGAGGTATTAACTAAACTTGTAGCTACATCTAGGGCCTTAGCGACTGTAAATGCTAACATTCAACGCTTGCCTAATCCGCATATGTTGATTAATACGATTGCTTTGCAAGAGGCTAAAACGTCCACAGAAATTGAGAATATCTTTACAACTAATGATGAGCTTTATAAAGCTGTGTCTGATAAAAAGCAACTAGAAGCATCAAATCCATCTATTAAAGAAGTGATTCGTTATAGGGAAGCGTTGTGGGCAGGTTACCAAGAAATTCAGCAAAGCGGAACAATTAATATCGACTCAATAATAAAAATCTTTCAACAAGTAAAAGATTCTTCAGCAGGTATTCGACCTCCTCAAGCTCAGGTTGTGATCAGAAGGGGCGAAAGCGAATTTCGATCAGGAGAAATTATTTATACGCCTCCAAGAAAGGCAGGACTAATTGAAGATTTATTAAACAATTTAGTAGAGTATTTGAATGATGATGAAAAATATAAGATTGATCCTTTATTGAAGATGTGCATCGCGCATTATCAGTTTGAAGCAATACACCCGTTTCAAGATGGAAATGGTCGAACAGGCAGAATATTAAATTTGTTATTTTTAGTTCATAAGGGCTTGCTTACTCAACCTATTCTTTACCTATCGAGGTATATTATCGTTCATAAAGATGATTATTATTATAAGCTAGGTGCGGTAACACAATTATCAAAATGGAAAAGTTGGGTAATGTTTATGTTAGAAGCTGTTGAGCGTACGTCAAATTTAACAAACCGCTTGATTAATGAAATTCTACAGCAGATGGAGGCAACATTAATACATGGAAAACAACACATTAAATGGTACAATAAAGAAGTGAATGAAATCATATTTAGTCAACCTTATATTAAACCCAATGTTTTAGGGGCATTATTGAGTAAAACATCAAGAACGACACTAACAAAATATATGAATGAGTTAGTACAGGCTAGGATACTTTCAACAAAAAAAGATGGTTTAGAGGTTTATTATTTGAATGACGACTTGTTAAGAATCCTAGAACAATAACTTACTCTCGCTTCCACAGTCGGTTACCCACCAACCTCTCATACACTTCATCACGCATGGTCCGACTTACAGGCACGAGTTTATCTTGAATGACCAGTTGGTTACCATCCATCCCTTCTACTTTATCTAAGGCCACAATAAACGAACGGTGGGTGCGTAAAAAGTTGGATGCAGGCAATTGTTGCTCAACGGCTTTAAGTGAAATGAGCGTCATGTGGCGCGCTGTTTTGGTATGGATAAAGACATAATCTTTTAAACCTTCCATAAACAGAATATCATCAAAGTTAATTTTGATGAGTTTTCCATCCTCCTTAATGAAAAAATAATTGATCTCCTCTTCAGGGTCTTGAGTGGCTTGTCGTAATTCAATGTTGGCTTTTACTTTATTGCAAGCTTTTAAAAAGCGCTGAAAAGAGATGGGTTTCATGAGGTAATCAATCACATCAAGCTCATAGCTCTCAATTGCAAATTCGCGGTAAGCAGTGGTGAGTACAACTAATGGAGGGTTTTGTAGCGTTCGTAAGAAATCCATTCCCGATAGTTGTGGCATGTTAATGTCTAAAAACAATACATCTACAGATTGATTTGCAAGCAATTGATTGGCTTCTAAGGCATTTTGGCAAAGCGCTACAACCTGTAAAAAAGGAATATTTTCTGCATAAGAGGCTAAACCTTCTCGTGCCAAAGGTTCATCATCAATAATGAGGCAAGTGATTGGTTTCATGGTACTATCTTGTTGTGAGTAAGCTTTTTGGTAATTGCTGTTCGAGTGGGGTGAGTTCTAAAATTAAATCGACTTTCCAAACTTGTTCTTCTTGAGTGATGCGCAATTTGTGCTTTTTGGGGTAAATCATATTTAGCCGTTTTTGCACATTAATAATACCAATGCCTCCCTTTTGGTGCCTTGTCGTTTTAATATCTTGAATGAATGGGTTTTCGACTTGGAAGTGTAACTGGTTATCTTGGACATCTAAGTGTATTTTTACCCAATAACTTGATGGGTTAAATGTAGGGGCATATTTGAATGCATTTTCTACAAAGGGCAACAATAAAATAGGGGAGATTTGTACACTGGGCACAAATTCAGGGATATGGCATGCTAAATCTAAGGCTTGACCTTGACGGATTTTCTCAATCTCAATGTAATTTTTTAAATATTCGGCCTCTTTACTTAAGGGAATCCACTCTTTATTGATATCATACAGCTGATGGCTCAGCATATTGGATAATCGCATAACAATATCTTGCGCCAAATCTACACTTTTGGGAATGGCAAAATAGATGCTATTTAAGGCGTTGAATACAAAATGTGGATTAATTTGTTGCTTAAAAAACTCGATTTCCGCATTGAACTTTTCTTTTTCGAGCTTGCGAGCATAGCGTTCTTTGGCCAACCACTGTTTGCCCACTTTAATGGCCGTACTGATGGAAAGTAGAAAAGCCATTTCAGAAAACCAGATGAAATAGCCCATGACGCTGTAAAATAAGTTAGCTACATACGGAAGCTCTTGAAAGGTATAGTATGCATGAAGTACCAAAATGGCGAGATAAGGCATAAGCCCAACAGTTGCAAGAATAACTAATCCATAAAGCACATAACGTTTTTTTCGAAATAGTGCGGGCATTAAGACGTACAGATTGAGGTAAATGCCTGCGATCAGAAAAGGCATAGCGATACTGGTTGTCTCAATGTTATCCGTAAAACTGGGCCAAAAAACCATGTTTTTTGAGGCATTGTATAACAAATACACCAACCAAAACACCACATGCTGTAACCATCGGTTTTGTAAAATACTTGAATTCATAACATCTTCCCTTCTAGTTTATGTAGCACTTGTTTAACATTGTTTGTCATGCATTAGGTAAGGTAAAAGTGATGTGATTCATATGAGCTGTTTTTTTACGATACAGCCATAGCTCGTTGATACTACAATTTTACTTACATTTTTTGGATCAAAAAGTCAAAAAGTTGGTAAAAAGTGGTTGTGATGAAATTTTTAATGGAAAACAAGCTCATAGTAACCCAACTACAAAGCAATAGTTTTATGGATAATTATTCTATCCTTTGTAAGTATTTAATAAAAGATTCGAAATAAATGGAGCCATTTATTTCGAATCTTTTACTTATAATCTGAATAGGATGACGGATGCTAGAAATCCCACTGAAAAGAAGTAAAGTAAAGAGCCAAAAACTAAGGCAAACAAACTTAGCGGAAATCTGATCCACCATTTAGCTTCAAAGAAGGTATAAATGGCAAATAAGATATATAGCAGTTGAAACGTATGGGCAACGTGATACCAAATAATCCACTGATCAGCGATGACGAGAAACAGGGTATGGAATAAAAAGCCTTGTCCTAGAACAAATAAGAAAAAAGAGAATAGTTCAATTAAAGAATAGCGCGTCTTCAAGAAAAACAGCTTACTAAATAAACTGAGCCAAATCGCCATGATGAATGAAAAGTAATTCAAGTTCTTAACAATAAAGCTAAATACCGCATTGCTATTTTGGTTTTGTATGCTTGTGCCAAATGCACGTTGTTGTAAATCAAGGTAGTCGATGTTCAGCAGCTTGAGCACAATAAAGTGCAGTGCAATCATGACTAAAAAATACTGTGCTGGGCGATTATACGACTTGCGTTTTCCTGCGATATATGCTTTTGCCAGTTTCCCAGGATGAATCGTAAGCCCCCTAATCGTCCGAACAATGGGCGATTCTAAAGAAAAAACCGTTGCTACCACATCCCCAATCACATGATTAAATTGAATGCGCCCGCTATTGAGCTTTTGCCCGCAATGATTGCAATACCTTCCACTGAAAGTATTTCCACAATTTTGACATTGATTTGATTCCATATACTAATATAAAATACTATGACTTAGCTTTGGTTTTTTTAGCTACAGAAATAAAGCATCCAACAAAAAAAGTGCGTAAACCAGCAGGGTGAATGGGACTGCGGACACTTCCATCGGCTGAATACCGATAGCCAAAGACATTCTTACGGTTAAATACATTATTTACTGAAGCAAAGATGACCGTAAAATGTCCTTTGATATTGGTGACATAGCTCCCATTGATGTTAAAGTTGTGAAAATCTGAAGTTCTATCCGCTAAGTAATCACTGTTATTAGGGTTAAAATAGCTGCGTCCACTCGCATAAGTGTAGGTAGCGCCAAATGAAGCGCTCGAGATGTTGTACTTGAGTACTACATTCAGCGTATGCTCAGAAATGAAAGTAGGCGTGGTCAGTTGAGGAAAATCGAGGAAATTCCGTTTAGAATCTACAAATGAGTAGGAAATCCAATAGTCGAGATTTTGGATGCTCTCCTGATCGCGCCAGAATAAATCAATCCCTTTGGCAAAACCATAGCCTGAGTTATCAAAAACGAGCTCAGGGTTTTCTTTGGTGAGTTGGTCATAATTCTTGTAATAGGTTTCAATTCGGAACGTTTTTTTGGAAGCCAACCATTGGTAATTCAGAATGTAATGCGTGGCTTTTTCGAATCCTAACGTGGGTGCTTGCCCAAGAAATTCGTGTTCAGGCAATTGGTAAAACTTGCCATAAGCAAAGGAAACTTGACTGTTAATTCCTGTTTTGTAAGCTAAAGAGGTACGCGTAGCGAGGTTCATTTTGCCTAATAAGTGCGAATATTCCCAACGCAAGCCCGACTGTATGGCAAATTTATCGCCAAACACACTTTGCCATTCGGCAAATCCAGCAGCATAACTTTCGGGCAAGGTAGAATCAATGGAATCATTGAATTGAAAACGATACCGCGCACGTTGTAAGTCTACTCCTACTTTTAACGACTGGCGATCATTCAAATCTCCTTCTAAAACAAACTTCCCTTGCCCAAAAAGATCAGTTTCGCGCAAATCATTTTCACTCACTTCGATGTCTTGCTCGTCATAACTAAAAGCTAATCCTGCACGAATGTTCCAGTTTTTCCCCAATGGACTGATAAATGAGTGATTCGAATACAGGTTTTGGTTGGTATTCTGAAAAGAAGAGCGCTCTCCTGGCGAATCAAGATTGTCGAAGCCAATGCCAGACGTTCCTTTACCATAGCGCAAGAACGATTTCCAAATGCCTTTATTTTTTGTTTGATGTCGATAAGACAATGAACCTCCAATGGCTTCAGGCGCTTTGATCCAATCGACTAACTGCGGTGTTACCTCGAAATAAGGTCCTAAGTTCGTGTACTCGAAAGAAGCTCCTACCGAAGTTTGTTCATTGATTAAGTTTTGATGCGTTACGCCCCAACTCAGCGGTAGAATGCTGAATCCAGTTGAGGTACGTCTTGGTAAATCCGTCGTATTTAAGATAAGAACAGAAGAAAGTGCTTGTCCGAATTCTGCCGAATAGCCACCCGTGCTAAAAGCAGTTCCTTTGAAAGAGAAAGGATCGAATCGGCTTCGTTGTGGAATATTTGGGAGATCGCCAAAAAAGGGTTGCCGTACTAAGGTTCCATCAATGATCACTTGCGTTTCAGAGGCTTCACCTCCGCGTACAAATACTCCCGTTTCATTGCCCACATTCATAACACCAGGAAGCGTACGAATAGCGCCCATAATATCGCCATCAGCTCCTGCAGTAGTTACAATATCAATAGGTTTCAGCATAGTGGCTTTCTTTTCATTGCTGGCTTCAAAAGTACCAGCAGTAATCACAACAGGGCGCATTTCCCCAATGGCTTCTGCTAAGGTGATGCTCACTTCGAAGGGAGAATGAACCAATTCTATGGCTTTCTCGTACGGTTGGTAACCCACACAACTGACGGCAATTGTACATTTTCCTTTGGCATCGGCTGTGAAGGAAAATGCGCCTTCTTCATCTGTGCTTCCTCCTTCAAAACTGGGTTTTAAGAAAACATTGGCAAAAGGAACGGCTTTGCCTTTAGCGTCGATTACCTTGCCCTTCACTATGATTTGTGCATAGGAAGGGATGGTAAAAAGCAGTAAACAATATAAAATAAGGTTTTTCATGTTAGTATAATTTGACACTTGTTATTGAATGGTTGATGTGGTTCTACATTATTGGTTTAATCCTAATGACTTGGCATGTTGTTGCAAGCGGGCATCCTGAGGATATTGACCCAAGCCCATCTTACAATACATTTTTGCTTCATCGGTTTTTTCTTCACGGATGTAAAATCGAACTAATAATTCGTAGACTTCATTCTTACCCCACGTAGGTGCATGTGCTTCTTTTTCTGATTTATGCTTGAGGTTTAACGATTTTTTGAGGTGTTCTTCGGTTACATCGCCTCCACCAAACATTTTAGGTGTGTAAAAGTCATTCATGGCAACAGAATAATGTCCTCTTAAATTATTATCATTTAGGTGAATGGATTTTTGGGCGTATCTACCTGCCTTGGGGCCTTTAAAAGCGGCAGTCATCGGACTGAATTGAATGCTAAAACCCATTAGGCAAGAAAGCAAGGCATAATCTTCTGAGTTTTTCTTTTTGATTTCTTCCAATAACTCGATGGCCCGATTGGTTTTTGCTTTTGATTTAGCAGTTTTATCATAAGCAGAATAGAAAATCGCCAAGCGGTAGTTTGCATAAGCTTCCCAGTATGTTTTGGCTTGATTCGTAGTGGTCTGTTTACTCAAATCGTCTACTAGCTTTTCGAGTGAGGATGCATCTCCCGCCCAAGCAGTAGCATACGCTTGATGAATTTTTGACTCGATTTGATTCAGGTTTTGGGCGTTTATCGAAGGGAGACCCATGAACAGCACGACTATTCCTAGAAATAAAGTGAATTGTAATTTTTTCATGTCTATCAAGTTTGTAAGAGAAATAAGCTGTATTTGATTTGATACAAGATTAGTTCAACTCAATGAGCTACAGAAAAAAGATAGACCAGTGGGAAAGTTTAGTAGAAGTTTGGTAAGGTTGGAGGTATTTTGGGATTGCTCGTGTGGGTTTGAGCTTACCAATCGAGGCGAATACCGACTACCAGCACATCGTCGGTTTGGGTGCCAATCCCTTTCCACTTAGCCATTTCCTGACGAATTAAATCATCTTGTTGGAGAATTGGGTATTCATGGATGCTGCTCAGAAATTCACGAAAGTGTTTTCCCCCATATTTGCGCCAATTCGTTCCACCAAACTGATCTTGAAATCCATCAGAATAGAGGTAAAAGGTAAAAGGAGCTGCTGTGACAGGAATGGTAACGGTATGAAATGTTTTCGTTTTGTCAAATACTCCACCTATGGAAAAACGGGCACCGCGAACGCGATGAGATTGGCCTTCGGTAAGGTAATAAATGTCATTTTTTGCGCCCGAAAAATGAATTTTCCTATTGGAGCGATCAAGAACTAGCATGGCGATATCCATGCCGTCTTTGTTATTGGTATCGCGTTGCCTTAAAACGGTATTCATTTGTTGGTCAAGAAGGCGTAGGATTTCGCTAGGATCGCTTGTGGGGTATTGGGCAACAATGCCATCAAGTAGTCGAATGCCCATTACACTGAGCATCGCTCCAGGTACTCCATGACCTGTGGCATCAGCCACGGCAAAAAACAGTTTATCGTCTCGTTCTGCTAACCAATAGAAATCGCCAGAAACCAAATCTTTAGGATAATAGTAAATGAAATGATTAGGAAATACGCGATTCATTTCCTTTTGAGCAGGTAAATGAATTTCTTGTATCCGCTTTCCATATTTCATACTCGAAACAATCCCCTCGTTTTGCCGAGAAAGTAAATAATTACTTTTTTCTAGTTCATCCTGAATTTCAGTCAGCTCTGAAAGTGCTCGATTCAATTTGGCATTGCTCCTTGTCAGTGAATACTGTGTGCGAAGCATTCTTCTTGCAATAACAATCAATACCGAAAGCAAAGCAATGATGAGCGTGACAAGTACATAGTTTAAAATTCTACCTTGGTGAATTTTTTTCTGGTAATGTTGTTCAAAAATATCTTGAATACGTTCGATTTCATAAAATATTTGTGAGGAATATAGACCTTTGAAGATACCAAGCAGACTTTTATGTTTATTAATCAAGTTTTTGGCATGTGTTAAAAATAGATGGTATCGGGAACGTAAAGCTTCAGGTATTTTGTCCTGTTGCTTTGTCAGAAAGTCAAGCTCTGTTCGCAGGTTTTGTTCTAGGGTGAGGTTGGCAATTAAGCGATATTGTAAGGTGTTTTTTACAAATACATTAATAATTTTTTTTGTATTCGTGTTCATGCGTGCATCTTCTAGCAGTTCATCAGCGATAGCAGGTAAAGAAGCCTCAGCATTTTTTAAAATGGCATAATCTGTTTTAAACTGTTCGAGCAGTTGAAATTTTCGATGGGTGATGCTAGCCAATAACTCGATATGTCCCTTAAAAATGGTTGAGATAGTTGAAGTGCCTATATTTTGTTGGGCTTGCTCAATTTCAGCTTGCAAAGCAATCAATGGATCGTAATTCTGATTCAGTCTGAGGTTTGTCCGTAAAATATTTACATTTAATTCGATGTGTTTGTCTTTTAAAAAGGCAATTTGTTCTTGTACATAGTTATGTTCCTCCATATTGATGGAAGTAAACTGTACTAAGCCAATACAGATTAAAGAAAAAAGTAAGAGAATAGATGCTAAGATAAGTTTTCGCATTGCGATCATTATGCATTCATTGGGTACTTTTTTTGTAAATGATGAATATACAACAAGTTTGCGGTGAAAGTCAAGTTCTTAATTACATTTATTAACAAACCCAACCGCATGGGCTATGGTACATAGTATGCTGCTGAGTCATTCGCTTGAATATAAAATTGTTGAACTTATTTTACTGGTTATGAGGTAGTTATTTCTATTTATTGATAAGGGTGTTAGCGGCTGTTACTTCATGTAAGTCATAGCGTTTTCCTGTTAATGACTTAAGAAATGCCTCAATTTGTTTAATATCTTCATCGGGAATGTCTTTACCTAATTGATAAGTTCCCATTATCTTAATGACTTTACTTAACTCGCCAATACTACCATCATGCAAATAAGGGGCGGTGATAGCTATATTTCTTAAAGAAGGTACCCTAAAAACAAACTTATCGGCTTCATTTTTTGTCAGATTGAATCGGCCATAATCCACATGACTAATGTATCCCCGATCTTGAAAATAATTGCGTACAATCCCTAATTTTTGAAACATGTTACCTCCTACATTGATACCTTGATGGCAAGTAGTACATCCATATTCCTTGAACTTTAAGTAGCCCATTTTTTCATCTATGGTAATGGCATCTCGTTTGCCTAACAGAAAATCATCAAATCGAGAGGGAGAAGCTAAAGAGGTTAGATAAGCCACAAGTGCATCTTTGAAATACGCTTCTGTGGCTTTATTGTGATATACCTGTTTAAATCGGCTGATGTATTCTGGTAACTGATTGAGGTAGGTAACGACTTCTTTCAAGTTAGCGTGCATGTTTCCATCGATTTGCATAACATCATCAATTTGATCTTCGAGTGTTGCTAGTTTCCCATTCCAATATTGTCTAAAATTGTGGGATGCGTTAATTACGCTCAAGGCATTAAAAGGTAATTTTTTCCCTTGACTTACTGGAACAGGCAACGCATCTCCTCCTCCTTTTTCCAAAGAATGACAGGAAGCACATGAAGTTTGGCAATCTCCAGATAGCCTAACATCATGAAATAGCATTTCTCCCAACTGTACTTGATCAGCATTTTGTTTAGGAGTGATTAAAGGGCGAATTGGTTCTGAAAGGTAATTCGCCATTTGAACCGTTTGGGTTGAACGCTGTACCGTTTTCGCTAACTTTTCATCGACACATGCTGTTAACGTAACGAGCACGAATAGTAGAAGTAATATTGTTCTCATTTAATTGGTGCGTTTTTGTTGACTTGGTAAATTGTTAAAGCTTGTTTTTACGAGAATTTGAAAACAAATCATCATTAAATGAGAAATCCATATCTAATTAATAGCGTAGTTAAATATATAAAAACTTGTTCATATAAAAAAATAGAAAGC
>JBMYQA010000060.1:0-25549 GCA_049600855.1 Flammeovirgaceae bacterium
GACCCAAAAAAATCCCAATAAGGATGAATGTAATACCCATAAATGGTATTAGAATATTGTTGAAAGTTATATTCAACCTGATAAAATGGAGAGCGTTCATCATCTACTGATCGATAAACCGTTTCCCAACGATGAAATGGCTCAATGGTATGCATAATGGTTTAATTTTTTGAGGATTGTCACGATATGTCAAGCACTTACGGTAAGCTTTCCTATATTTGACAAATATAAACACTCTTATTATTTTGAACGAAAGTTATAGATTTGTCTAAATGTGGCATTTAGTTTATAGATAACTCATTAAACAGGGAAAATATTAGTTTTGTTTCTTTCGTTGTATTAAGTGTACCTTAAGTCATAAAATAGAACTTTCAGATGAGTAGTATGTTTGCAAATAGTGAGATTAAAACCATCAGTATTTTGGGATGTGGCTGGTTAGGAATGAGTTTAGCTAAAGATTTGATTGCAGAGGGATATGAAGTGAAAGGCAGTACAACTCATCAAGAAAAACTTCCCAAGATTAAAGAAATAGGAGCTACGCCTTTTCTCATTAAATTATTGCCAGAACCCGAAGGAGATCGCCTCCCTGAATTTTTTGATTCAGATTTACTCATTATTTGTATCCCTCCCGGTACGCGTTCGGGCATGGCCGATAGTTACCACCCTACACAAATCAAATATTTACTCGATGATTTAGAAAAAAGTACCATCAGTAAGGTCATTTATATTAGTGCTACCTCGGTATATCCTACCAATAATGGAGAAGCGAGAGAAACAGATCAACTCAACCCAGTAGAAGCGGTGAATAAGTCCATTTTATTGGCCGAACATGTGTTGATTGATAATGATGTTTTTCAGTGTACAATTTTGCGCTGTGGTGGTTTAATGGGCTATGATCGTATTCCTGGTAAATATTTTGCAGGGGAAAAGAACTTGAAAACGGGAAGTATTCCTGTAAATTATGTGCATCGTGATGACGTGATTCGCGTGATCAAGGAGGTGTTTAAGCAAAATATATGGAATGAAGTTTATAATGTAGTGGCACCTCATCATCCTACTCGAAAAGAAATTTACCTGAAAAATGCAAAAACTTTTGGTTTCGAAGCCCCAACGTTTGACGATAGTGCACAACCTGCTTACAAAACGGTAAGCTCCTATAAGTTATTAGTGGATTTCCAATTTCTATTCAAATATCCTAATCCATTAGAGTTTGCATACAATAAGGAAATCCAGAAAACAACAAACCCAGATGATCCCCACGAACAACCAGATATGTATTAGGCCAAGTGAAAGGAGAAAAGTATTTGCTTGTTGAAAACTAAAACACAACAAGCGAGTACTGCTTAAATGGCATTGGGGTTTTCATGTATGGATAATGAAATATGCAGATGATCGCCAGTGCCTACGTGCCTTAAAGTATGAAATCCCATGGCATTAAAATACAATTTAAGCAAGGTGTTACGGAATTCTGATCGGTCATTCGTGCGTAAGTCTATGGCATGTACATAACCATCTTTTTGAGGATAATGCAACGAATTATTTAGGGTCTTTAAGCCCATTAGTTTATAATCTTCTTTGGTTCGCGACATGTCGGTAATCAACATGCTCTGGTCCAATAATAAAATGGTGCCTACACTAACACGAACAATGGGATGTAAAGAGGTAAATTCTTTGTGTACAGCGTCTGTTTTTGCATTGGCATTCGAAAGGTAAAACAATGTATAACCTAAATAAAATAGCATAATAAATGAGGCAAAGCCTGCCTTTGCTTTCATACTTTTTTTACTCAGTTTCGCTTTACCAAATAATTGTCCATACAACACCGTAAAGTATATGAGTAATACCACAAATGTGATGAGTCCACCTAATATGAGTGAAAAATAGGGACCAAACTGATAATGCTCGTGAAAGAACACGGAGCCTCTGATGAGTACAATAAAAGGTAATACAATAAGTAAGGTGAGTTTGATGACAAAACCTATAACTTGACCAATGAATTTAGACATCTTTGTGATATTAAGTGAATTTGACAATTGAGGTTCTATATAAATATACGAAATGATTCATATATGGCTCAGCGACTCATTGGGTTTGCCGATCGTTTTTTTGCTAAAAGCAGCCATATTTTTACTGAAATGGTATCTTTATAGTATGATTTGTTCAACAGATTGAGATATATCCGAAAAAAAATCGCATAAAATCAGATCAAATGGAAAATCATGCACTTTTCATAAATTATTGAATATTTTTACCTTGAATCCTGTTACCATTGTAATAACACAATTTTGTATATTTTTTATACTAAACCACTACAAAAACTAGTTTTAAAAATGTTAAGCGTATGTAGAGGCTCGGTATGGCATTATCACTGATTAACAAAACATGGGTTTTAATTTCCACATAATCATTTCTAGACTTTTAATTCTCTTCTTTTTCCTTTGCTTTTCGCACGAATCGCAAAGTCAATTACGCCGATCAGACAAGTACAGCTCATTGGGATTTCATGTATCTGGTTTTACTTATTTTGGTGATTTATCACCGAGTAGTAATGCACTAGATCAACATTTAAAAACCTCCCGATTAGGATTAGGGCTTGAGTTAGGTAAGCGGATAAATGGTCGGTTAAGCTTAATCGGTAATTTTTCTTGGGGAAGGCTTTATGGTGATGACAATGCAGTTTCTGATGAAAACGCAGATCCCTTGGACAATCATTATGTTCGGAACTTTCATTTCAGAAGTGATGTGTTTGAGTTTGCCATGACGGGGCGCATTGATATTCTACCAGAATTAGGACACTTTTCGAATCGTAGATTTATTCGTCCATACATTTTTGCAGGACTCGCCTTATTCTATCATAATCCCCAAGCAAAAACATCAACTCAATTTGGAGACACTTGGATACCACTGAAACCTTTAGGTACTGAAGGGCAAAACTTTGGCTTAGGAAATACCTATTCTAGAGTTCAACTTGCCATTCCATATGGTTTAGGCGTAAATATTAAACTCACAGAGCGTCTTGATTTAGGGTTCCAAATCGGCTATCGTAGAACGTTCACAGATCATTTAGATGATGTAAGTGGCGATTACGTTGACTTAGGGCTATTTGGAGAAAATGCATTAGCCAGAAAGTTGTCAGATAGAAGTTTGGAGACTGCTGCTGTAGTTACTGGAAACGCTAGAGATGTGAGTCAATTTAGTATTGGGCAGTATATTGGAATGGATGGCAATACGTATCGTACGGCAGGAGGGTTTCAACCTGGACTTTCTGCGCAGCGAGGAAATCCTGACACTAAAGATGGGTATATTACTACTGGCGTGCATTTGCGTTTTATTCTTTCAAATACACAAAAAGCAGATGAACTTTCACGCGTTCATCAAATCCATCATAAGCCAGATGTAAATCACGATCGTGTCATTCCCGATGACTTCTTAAAGCATCGAGAACGTTATGAAGTAAAAGCATTAAATGTAAATACTCCCTACTCTGAAGTGCCGTCTTCTTTTTATAAGGAAGGGATTTTGTTTGATTCTGACAAACCGGATAATCAAAATTTGGTAACTCGAGGAACGGGAGGGTTTTATAACATTTACTATTCACCCTTTGCAGATTTACTCAAAGATGAAATTACAGCTCCTGTCATTTTTCCAGAAAGGTCACTTCGGAAGTATAATTTCATTCAAGCAGTACACATCCAAAATTCGGATAAGGTACTGCTTGCGATGTTTGAAGACTTAGGGCGCTCAAAAAGCAAACCACATCAAGGGCTCTACACCGCAGAAGTTACAGGCGAAAACCTGTGGACTAATGTAGAAGAGATGCCTTTTGATAGTGAGTATTATTCAGTCACTCAACCTACCATTAGCCGAGATGGGCAAACCATTTACTTGGTTTCGGACATGCCGGGTGGACAAGGGGGAACGGATATTTATGTGAGTTATTTGCATAAAGGGCAATGGACGATTCCTAAAAACTTGGGCCCTGCCATTAATACACGAGGCGATGAGGCTTATCCATTTATTCATGATGATGGTACACTTTACTTTGCTTCTGATGGGCATGATGGATTAGGAGGTTTTGATATTTTTGAAGCGATTGAATTGGAAGGAGAATTTATTGAAGTGATTAATTTAGGCGCTCCCATCAATTCCAAATACAATGATTTTGCACTTATTTTAGATGATTTGAAGCGTGTGGGCTATTTTTCATCGAATCGTCAAGGGGGTAGGGGAAGTAATGATATTTACATGCTTGGTGTGAAAAGTCTAAGCTCTACCCGATTGCTCACTGCTGACGCAGAGATGATTGAAACGAAAATGGTGAAAATCAATGGGGTTGTGCGAGATAGTATTGGAGGGTTTCCCATAGCAGGCGCATTTGTAAAATTGAATAATTTAATCAACAATGAACTGAGTGTCGTGCGTTCTGATGAATCGGGGAAGTTTAGTTTCGAAGTGAGTAATGATGGCGAGTATGAAATTGGGAGCAGTGCATTGAGCTATCGTTCGATGAAAATGCGTAGGTTGCAAGCTATTGGCAAAAACTATAATCTTGATAAACTCGATGTAAGCATTTTGATGAAGCCTGTTGGGTATAGATTATATATTAAGGGGAAAGTAATGATAGAAGGCGTAGATGCCCCTTTAGCACAAGCGGTGATTAGGTTGATTGATGTAGATACTGAATCAGAGAAAACGATTACGACAAATGTGAATGGAGAATATCGCTTTAGACTCAAGCGAGATAAGAATTATAGACTAGTGGTTGAAGAAACTGGATATGAGCGCAAAGAGTATGAGTTTAATACCTTCAATCGCATTTCTTCCGAAACTATGCTCATTAATTTTGCCCTCCCCCCTAAATCGAAATAATCACCACTAGTTTCGAGATACTGTAGCCGTGTTGGTTATAATGCTCCGTTATGTCTCCTACATAAATCGCAGTTTCAGGCAGTTGATGAAACACCTAACAATTCTCACTTTCATTTCGACTCCAGCTTTCGTCGGCATGACAAAAAAGGACTTTTTTGCAGAATAGCAAGCCTTTTTTACAAAGTGGGAATTAGTGTGAAACATCCGAATGCACTCCAGTTTGTAGAACAAACATCAAACGAGCCTATGTAAAAGAAAAAGCCTTCAATACTAAAAATTGAAGGCTTTTTCTGACTTATTCTTTTCAGAATCGATATAATAAATATCCTTTAGTTCGATTTACTGCAATTGGAACGTGTACTGATACAACGTTTCGTCTTTGTCTGAGTGCTGCGCTAAGTTAGCTCTGAAAGAAACTACCCAATTTGCACCTGCTCCAGCAGTAAGTGGAGAAGAAGAAATGTCTGCAACATTGCTTTCTGTACCTGTAGTAAATGTAATGGAAGAAGTACCAGACAAGGTATAACTACCTGTATTAGAACCATTAAATGCTACTACATTGCTAATGTTACTTAGCGTAAACGTTCCGTTACCATCAGCATCAGTAACAGATAAAACAGCCGTCATAGTAGGGTTTGTAATAGCTGCACCATCAGCAGTCGCAGAAATAAGCGTCCAAGTTCCGCTTAGCGTAGGGTCAGCTGCTGTGTTGTCATCGCATCCCCAAATGGTAGCAAGGCTAAGAAACGCTGCTATAACAAAAGTAAATTTCAAAAATTTCATAGTAGAATTAAGTTTGTGTTGGATTGAATATATCACGAAATGGCAAATGCCATCCCAAAAATAATATTTAATTTTATTTAAGCTAAATTCTTCGCGTTAAAGTATGTTCAGATACACACGATTATTTATACTCATCAAGATGAATGACTTCATCACAAAACACATATTCACTTTGTTGATTGGATGAAATGATTACTAAACGATCATTTGTTGTTTTCATCACAGTATCTAAATACCAATCAGAAGTATATTGATCTAAATTACTTGTTGGTTCGTCTAAAAACACTACTTCAGCTTTAGAGA
Organism: Flammeovirgaceae bacterium; assembly: GCA_049600855.1. GTDB lineage: Bacteria > Bacteroidota > Bacteroidia > Cytophagales > Flammeovirgaceae > JBMYQA01. The sequence goes on from JBMYQA010000060.1 coordinate 5,956, forward strand.
AGAGGGCTAAACCAAGTTGTAACCGTTGTTTCATTCCAGATGAAAAGTTGCGTATTTGTTTATTTTTCGCTGATGAAAATCGCAATTCTTCAATCAACAGGTTTGTAGAAATGTTAAGTGGCTTAAAGTTAGTATAAAAAGTCAAAAACTCATGTAAAGAGAACTCCTCAATTAATTCCATGTAAGGAGCCATAAATGTAAGATAGTTGAAAACCTTGTCAGGAAGAACAATTTCCCCATTTTTATTCGTGTAATTGACTTTTCCTGTAGAACTTGGAATGGCAGCGGCCAAAATCTTTAATAAAGTAGACTTACCACTTCCATTTTTACCAGTAATCGCATACTTTTTATTCGAAGTAAATTTGTAATCAAACCCTTTAAAAATCCATTCCCTTCCAAATTTTTTTCCAATTCCTTCTGTTTGTATGATCACAGTTATGACAGTTGAAAAGTAACATAAAACAAATTTATTCTTGATTTCCGTTACCTACACTTCCACTATACCCTTTAATAATTCCTCGTTGAGAGTTTTCTAAGAAATCTAAAATAGTTTCCTTTTCTTGAGAAGGCTTCATTGATTGGCTAATTACAGAAATCGCTTTACTGTTATTATAACCCTTCAAGTAAATATTTCGATAAATCTCCTTAAGGTTGTCAATGGAGTCGTTTGTGAAATCCCTACGCTTGAGTCCTACCGTATTGATACCGCAATAGCTCAGTGGGCTTCTTGCGGCTTTAATAAAAGGTGGGACATCTTTACGGACTAGAGAACCTCCTGAAATGATGGAATGTTCCCCAACCCGCACAAATTGATGAATGGCTGAAGTTCCTCCTATAATTGCATAATCATGAATTTCTACATGGCCAGCAACTTGTACAGAATTTGCTAAAATACAGTTGTTTCCAATGTTACAGTCATGTGCAACATGAACATAGGCCATTAACAAGCAATTTGAACCAACAACAGTTTTATATTTATCAGTTGTTCCCTTGCTAATGGTTACACATTCGCGAATCACGGTATTATCCCCAATAATTGTTAAGGTTTTCTCTCCATCATATTTCAGATCTTGAGGGATTCCAGAAACAACAGCACCAGGAAAAATTTTACAATTTTTCCCAATGCGGGCTCCATCCATGATCGTTACATTGGGGCCAATCCATGTGCCTTCCCCAATTTCCACATCATCGTAAATTGTTGTAAAAGCCTCAACTGTTACGTTCTTCCCCAATTTAGCATTGGGATATATATTGGTAAGCTGATGAATCATTGTCGATCATTCATCCCCATTACAAGTAATGGGATTACATTGCGAAATTTTGCCTAATAATTTAGGCTTTTATTTATTAAAAATGAACTTATATGTCTTTTTTTACCAAACTTGCTGAAAGCATGGCTTCACAAACAAGTTTATCACCCACGAAGGCTTGGCCTTTCATCTTTGCAATTCCTCTTCGAATAGGTGCTAATAACTCACACCTCATCACAACCGTGTCGCCTGGTAAAACTAACTTACGGAATCGACAACTTTCAATTCCGACAAAGTACGTCCAATAATCTTCTGGCTTGTCTACAGTATTCAGTAACAAAATTCCCCCAGTTTGTGCCATTGCCTCTACTTGCAAAACGCCAGGCATTACTGGGTTTTTAGGGAAGTGCCCCTGAAAAAATGGCTCATTAATGGTCACATTTTTTATACCAATTACACAACCTTCATCCAAATATATGATTTTATCGACCAACTGAAATGGATATCGGTGTGGTAACACCTGAGTAATTTGGTTAATATCCAATACCGCAGGCATTTTAGGGTCATACTGTGGAATATTGCTATTAGAGGACTTCTGCATGAGCCGTTTCAGTTTCTTTGCAAAAGCCACATTCGCAGCATGTCCAGGTCGAGCTGCAAGAATTTGAGCTTTCAATGGGCGACCTGCTAACGCAAGATCACCTACTAAATCTAATAGTTTATGCCGAGCAGGTTCGTTATAATGTCTTAATTCAACATTATTTAGAATGCCTTCCTTTTTTACCTCAATTTTCGGCATACCAAATAAATTGGCGAGCTCGTCTAACTCTTCTTGTTCTACGACCTTATCAACAACAACAATGGCATTATTTAAGCTTCCACCTTTAATTAAATTACTTTTACGGAGCATTTGTAGCTCATGGAAAAAGCAAAAAGTACGCGATGAAGCAAACTCTTTATTAAAATGCGTGATATCATTCAAAGAGGCATGCTGACTTCCTAGTACTGGAGAATTGTAATCTACCATTACAGTCAGACGGTAGTCATTCAATGGTAAAGCCGCAATTTCTACATTATTGTCGGGGTCTTTGTAGAAAACCCCTTCAGGAACTTCAAAGAAGTTACGCATCAAGTTTTGCTCTTCTAAGCCTGATTGTTGGAGTGCTTTCACAAATTCAATAGAACTTCCATCCATAATTGGAGGCTCTGGTCCCTCTAATTCAATCAGCACATTATCAATTTCCAGTCCTACTAATGCGGCTAAGGTATGCTCTACTGTGTTTACCCGAGCACCGTTTTTCTCAATCGTAGTCCCTCTTGATAAATCTACTACATTATCAACATCAGCTTCTACAATAGGCTGACCTTCTAAATCTACTCGCTGAAATTTAATGCCATGATTAGGTTTGGCAGGCTTGAAAGTCATTGTTGCCATCTCACCTGTATGTAAACCAATTCCAGATACTGTTACTGGCTCTTTTATCGTATGCTGTTTTGTTTGCATGAATCAATTTGATTTAAAAGAAAGCAGGCTTCCTGCTAATTGATTTGGAGTACAACTATTTTGTGTCTCCGTCCATGAATATTTTTTTCTCCACTTCACTGACTCTTCGTTGCAACTCAGGCAATTTTTTGAAAACAGCTGCGGACTTAAAATAATGTTTAATATCGAAAGCCGGAGAACCCATCACGGCTGTATTTTCTTTGGTAATTGATTTGGAAATTCCTGATTGGGCAGCAATTTTCACACCATCTGCTAATTGTAAGTGGCCTGCTACGCCAACTTGCCCTGCAATAATACAGTTTTTTCCAATTTTAGAAGAACCAGATACCCCTGATTGCGCTGCCATGGCTGTATTCTCTCCAATTTCAACATTGTGGGCCACCTGAATCAGGTTATCTAACTTAGCGCCTTCCTTGATAATGGTAGAACCCATCGTTGCACAGTCAATCACGGTATTGGCTCCAATATCGACATAATCTTCAATAACGACATTTCCCAACTGAGGGATGGCTTTGTACGAACCGTCCTCTTGTGGAGCAAAACCAAAACCGTCACTGCCAATTACCGTTCCTGCATGAATCACACAGTGTTTACCAACTTTAGTATGGCTATATAACTTTACACCTGCATGAATCACCGTATGATCCCCAAGTTCTACCTGATCTCCGATGTAAGCATGCGGATAGATTTTGCATCCTTTGCCGATAGTTACATTTGCACCAATGTATGCAAAGGCTCCTACGTAAATGTCATCGCCCAAATTTGCTGTTGCGTCAATAAAACTAGGTTGTTCTACTCCCTTTTTTTGATCTTGGGTATATTGCTGATACGCATTCATGAGTGTGCTGAATGCGGAATAAGCATCTTCTACGCGAACTAAAGTAGATTGAATCTCTTTTTTAGCTTCAAAAGTTTTGTTTACAATAACAGCTGTAGCTTGGGTAGTATAAATATGAGGTTCATATTTGGGGTTTGCTAAGAAAGAAATAGCCCCTGCTTTTGCTTCTTCAATTTTTGCAATAGTATTAACCTTCAAATCATCCCTTCCTTGCACCTCCCCCCCCAACAAATGGGCAATTTCTTTGACAGTCAGTTCCATTTAATATTCTTTTCAGATTCAAGCCGTATTATGCTGGCAATACTTATTACACCTCTTGGTAAAGCCTCGCAAAGTTGGGCAATTCCCAAATTAACTGCAAAGTTAGCATTCTAGTCTAAAAACCGAATGGTTTAGAAGAAATGTTATGATTTCTGTCTATTTTTCATCTAATAGTCTAATGTTTTTCGGGTAACTTAAATAATACTTGGTCACAATTCGGCTCAAAGCTTTAATATTTGGTAAATCAGAGGCTTTAGCGACATCTATAATTTTCCCTTTTTTGGTTTTAATATTGATTTGCTGGTAGTCAGCTGCATAGCCTTCATTGGTAATTTTTCCTGAAGAAAATAAGAACGCGGCATCTTGCGCATTCAAATGCATTTGCTCTTGTATGCGTTGATGCACTTGTTGCTGTTTAGCCTGAGAAATGGGCAGATTGACGAACTCAGTACGGAATAATTCACGGTTTAAAATCATGGAACTGAGCTGACTTAGTACGCGATCGGGATGTTGAACCCATACTTTTACGGCTCCCCAGATGTCGTAATCATCTAACGCGGCAAACGCTTCCAAAAAACCTTGACCACTTTCAAAATCTTTTACGGTAAGCGTATTGTGCAACAGTAACGACAACGCAGGGCTCGCAAATACTTCTTGCCCTTGTTCCACTAGCCATCGAGCGCGTTGTACTATTTTGATAAGCATGTGCTCCGTACTTACCGTAGTTTTATGTAAATACACCTGCCAGTACATTAATCTGCGGGCAGTAAGAAAGTTTTCAATGCTGTAAATCGCCTTTTCTTCTACGACAATCTGATCTTCATGAATATCGAGCATAGACAAGATGCGTTTTACACCAACATTCCCTTCTACCACGCCAGTAAAAAAACAATCTCGCTGTAAATAATCTAACCGATCCATGTCTAATTGACTAGAAACCAATTGATGGAAAAATTTTCGTTCGTACTGATCTGTAAAAATCAGAATCGCCAAACTGAGCTTGCCTTTAAATTCCTCATTGAGCCGCTTCATCAGTAACAAGGAGAGTTCTTCGTGATGTACGCCTTTCAGGATACTAAATTCAAGTGCATGAGAAAAAGGGCCATGGCCAATGTCGTGGAGTAAAATGGCAATAAGTGCTGCTTCATATTCTTTTTTACTGATTTTATGTCCTTTGGCTTTTAAGTGATCTAAGGTAACATGCATGAGGTGCATCGCGCCTATGGCATGATGAAAACGGGTATGTAATGCGCCTGGGTATACATAATCGGTTAAGCCCAATTGTCGAATACGCCTTAAGCGTTGGAAATAGGGGTGGCTAATGATTTGTAAAATCAGCTTGGATGGAATCGTTAAAAAACCGTAAACAGGATCGTTGATTACTTTTTTTCGTTTCATGTATGGTATTGTACTAAGGGTTAGGGAATATGCCGTGATCGCACAGCTCAATTCCTTATACCAAGTTAATGAGTGAATCTTATATTATAAAATTATAAAATAGCATTTAGAGCTCTATATTTGCGACTCATCTAACTAATCTTTTGATAGTGAATCAACGTATCAAAGCTTCAGATATCTTAATTGTGGGTGCTGGCCCCGCAGGTGCCACTGCTTCTATGTGGTTTTCGAAACACCAAATTCCTCATACGATTATCGACAAATCCGCTTTTCCTAGAGATAAAGTATGTGGCGATGCCATTAGCGGAAAAGTATATTCAATTTTGAAACAGGTAGAACCAGAAGTGTGGAATCAGCTTCATGCGCAAACAGAAGCAGCACTTGCCACGTATGGTGTGCGGTTTTCAGCACCTAATGGAAAAAGTTTAGACATCCACTTTAAGGAAATTGAACGGGAAGTAAAAGAAACAGGAAAAACACAAACCTTGCCTTCTGGCTTTGTGATGAAGCGCCTTGATTTTGATAATTTCTTGTTTGAGAAGTTAGATCCAACCTATGCGGATATTCATTTGAATACCACTGCCAAACACTTAGAAAGGCAAGGAGATGGACGCATTGAGGCTGTTCTCCAAAATGGGAAAGGAGAAATTAAGTTGCAACCTAAAGTGGTGATTGGAGCAGATGGGGAGCGTTCTATCGTGAACAAACAACTGGCACAGTATAAGAATAGTGATGAGCATTTTGCTGCTGCTGTTCGTGCTTATTACACTAACGTATCGGGTATGACAGCAGGAAACCTGATTGAGTTGCATTACATCAAAGAGGTGGTACCTGGATATTTATGGATTTTCCCATTACCGAATGGTGGATGCAATGTAGGGATGGGCATTTTATCTTCGGAAGCGAAAAAGGGTAAAAGGAACCTGAGAAAAGAGTTAGTGGAACAATTAGAAAATCATCCACGATTTAAAGAGCGCTTTCGCGATGCCAAGTTAGAAGGGAAAATATTAGGGTGGGGCTTACCTTTGGGCTCTAAAAAACGGACGATGTCGGGCGATAATTATATACTTACGGGGGATGCTGCTTCGTTGGTAGATCCCCTGACAGGCGAAGGCATTGGCAATGCCATTATTAGTGGGAAATACGCTGCGGTTTATGCCATGGAAGCGTTTGAGGCCAACGACTTTTCTGCTTCGTTTTTTACGCGTTACGATCAGATGATTCATAAAAAGTTGAGAGATGAATTGAGGTTGAGCCATGCTTTGCAAAAATTGGGCACACGTCCGTGGTTGATTAATGCCTTATTTAATAAAGCGGTGAGAAGTAAAGAAATGCAACAAGCCTTGAGTATGATGTTTGTTGATATAGACTTGAGGAAACAGCTTAAGAATCCATTATTTTACCTAAAGATTTTGTTTTCTTAATCAGGTGAGGTATGCTTCTCTACCCGATGGTTTTGCAAGATTCTGATAATCAAATACATCAATTATACTAGTCAACGTTTCAACGCTTTGACTTAATGGTTGCAAGTTTCCTAACTGGCTTAAAGCTCGAAAGTTAGGAAACTTTCGATCATGGATTCAAGGCTCAGAAGTCTTGAATAGCAGATTTATGTGTTAAACCATCGGGTAGAGTAGAGGTATGCATTTACTCGTGTTGTGTTGATATGGATTTGGGAATAGTTACCTTAAAACAGGCTCCTTCGTTCTGTTTACTTTCAACCTGAATGGTTCCGCCCAATAGGTAGACATATTTCTTTACAATGGATAAACCCAAACCGGTAGAGGATTCCCCTCCTGTGGGCTGTGCGCTTAATCGCTGATACTTTCGAAAAAGCTTCTGTTTATCTTCATTACTAAATCCAGGGCCTTCATCTTTGATGGAAATCATGACCTTTTTGTCAGAAAGATCGGTTATCGAGAGGTCAACTTTTCGATTAGTTGGGGAAAACTTAATGGCGTTAGAAATTAAGTTATCTAAAATAGACTCTAAATAATTTTGATCGGTTAATAAAGGAAGCTGATCAAGGTTATGATGAAAATGCAACTCGATTTTCTTGTTTGAGGCTTGTTCTTTAAATACACCAACTAATTCTTCTACTAAGTCAATTAAATCTAGCTGAACCAACTCCAAATTCTCTGGGTTTGTTGCTGTATCTACATTAAGAATGCGGATGACCATTTGTTGTAAATACTTTACAGAATTTTCAATCAAGGAGATGTATTCTAATTGACTGTCGTATAAATTGTCTGTGTTTAACCGAATGACATTCACTAAGCCATGAATCCGAGCTAAGGGGCTTTTTAAATCGTGAGCAACAATGCGTACTAGGTTATTTTTTTCTTCATTCAGGTGGATTAATTGCCGATTTTGGAGTTCCAGCTCTGCATGTTGATGCTCGATTTGTTCCTTTTGTTGTTCAACTTCATAAACGCGTTCGGCTACTTTTTCTTCCAACGCTTCATTTTGTCGGTTTTGTACTTCTTTGCTCAGTTGAAGTTGGGCAATCAACTCGCGTTGTACTTTCAGGCGTTTCTTTTCATTAAGTCGAATGCGGTACCCCAATCCTAAAGAGAAACAGAATATTTGTGCTACCACCCCAATTTCATTCAAAATTGCATAATAGAACATATCAATACCAAAGACACTATTTGAAAGGAGACCAAATAAAATACCTGCTGCTAAGCAAAAAGTACCTACAATAAAATAGCGGGATAATTTATCGCCTGTGCGATACAGTATAATCATCACAATAATGTAAAATGATTCTTCGAGCATGTAAGCGCCTTTCATAATGGTACGAATAAGGGCAAGGTCAGATTGAATGCCCAGTATGGCGAGTAATACAATGATGAGCAGGGTTTTAATACCAATGAGGTAGATTAAGACTTTATCGAGTCTAGCCAATAAGTAATGGGTATTACTAAAACATCTTAAAAATTGGATGTAAAAGATAGATGCAAGGTTAGGGCCTAGTATGTAAATGAAGTTATTAATTTCAGGGTATTGTGGATAACAGAAGGATTGGATATAGCCATAATAGTAAAGGTAATAGAGATCACCCGCGAAAATATAGCTGGAATAGTAGAGGTAAATGATATCTTTTGTCGTAAAGAATAACGCAAGATTGTACAGAATCATAATCAGTATAATTCCCTGAAAAACACTCTGTATACTATCTTGTCTATTTTCCTTTTGATAAAATGATTCAGGACTTAGGAGCGTGATATTGAAGTCGTGATGCGTTAAATAACTGCGGTTATCCCACCTGAAGTAGATAACTTTTCGTGCGCCTTTGGGTAATTCTACTTGAACAAGCTGTGTTTTGGGCAGCGGAATCGCCTTTTGGTTGAGGGGTAAAAAAGCGCCCGTTTGTTGATGAACGAGTTTCGCTGTACTTGGAGCGAAGGTGAAGACATCTACCCGCTCTCCCTTGCCCGTATTTAGGTACCAAACACTTCGATGGATGTCGGTATTTTCGATTTCAACTCGTCCCCAGTAAACCTTTTGTGGAGCGAAGCTTTGCCATCGACTCATTTCTTTAAAATTGGTCAATGGCATATCCACTACCTCAGCAATGCTTAATTGACCAGTAGAATCGGCTAGTAAACATAAATGGTTACTCAGCGAAGTGTTGTTTGGTTCAAGCACAAAGGTTTTATGATTGCCCCTTACCTCAACAGATAAAGCAAGAAGGATGCATATGAATCGTAATAGTTTTTGTGTAATGTTTTTTTTGGTCAAGCGTAAAAAAAGAGAAATAATAGTGGCTCTTTTGAGAAGGAATAAAGATTTCCATCACTCCAATATTAAAATTTACGCTTATCAACTAGCATAACCAAATGAGTGTAGGTTTTTCAGTAAAAACCAATTGATATATAAATGAGGGAAAAGTAAATCGTCCACTTTTGAACGCTCTTTCAAAAGTAGACGACATTTTTGGGTTAAATTCACTAACTTAACACATCGCTCTATTTTTTCTTTTCCTTCTTCTTTTTCATTTTTTCTTTGAGCTTAATCATCGCTCTTTTCGCTTCAGATTTCCCAAGGTCATACGCTTTTTGGTAAAAATCATGCGCTTTTTGATAACGTTGTTGGCGCTCTTTCCCTTTAAATAAACCACTCAGCTTGTCGCCTAACTGTTCTTCAGCACGCGCTTTTTCAAAAAACTTAGTAGCTTCAATCATTCGAGCATTGCGCGCAGCCTCACCTTCTGCTTCAATCGCTTCGCGTTCTTTCATGAGTAACTCATTTTGCGTACTCACCAATTCGCTTTTTTGCTGGTTAATAATTTGGTTTTTCATCGTGATCTCACGCTTTTGTTCCCAAATTGTACTAGCCATGGTAATATTTTCATTCTCTAAGTCTTCTACTCTTGTATTTAGTGCAATAAGCGAATCTTGTTTTACTCTAATGGTACGCTTGAGGCGGGCTACCATGGCTTTGAGGCCCTGCGATTCAGAACCCAGTTCTTCAATACTCGATTCGAGTTCTTGAATTTTAAGCTGACCGTTTTCAACCATAGAAATAGAGCTGGCAATGCGATTCAACACGACTTCTCGTGTGAGGGAATCGTTCTCAGGAGAAAGGAAATCACTTCCTTTATCTAGGGAATCTAGCATAGAGGTGATTTGTAACATCGCTTGATTTGCCCTACGATAAGCATCAAGTTCAGTTTGGGCAGCAATTAAGCTGCTTTCACATTCTTTATCTTTACAACTAAAAATGAAAAGCGGGATCAATAAAAGAATTAAATAACGCATATTGAGTTGGACTTATGATATGAGCACAGTACTGCACAAAGTAACTGAATTCAAGCCGTTTTTACATGACAAATTGAAAAATATACGATAAACGAGGGGATTTAAGCCATAAACGCTTGGTCATCATCTAGGATTAGCGTCATTGCTTTTGTCAATTTACTCAAGTCTGGTGGGTTGATAATGAATGGAGGCATAATGTAAATCAACTTTCCGAAAGGTCGAATCCAAACCCCCATTTCTACAAATTGTTGTTGGATATAGGCCATATTGACAGCTTGTTGTGCTTCTATGACCCCAATAGCTCCTAATACACGAGCATCTTTTACCCGATCATGCTGAGCTAAGGGCAACAAATCTTGTTGAAGCTGTTGTTCAATAGCCTTAACCTGGGCTTGCCAAGGTGATTTTAATAAAAGTTGAATGCTGGCTACTGCTACGGCACAAGCTAGTGGATTGCCCATAAACGTAGGGCCATGCATAAACACTTTCGCTTCTCCACGAGAAATGCCATCAGCCACTTTACGACTGGCTAAGGTAGCTGCTAAAGTGAGGTAGCCTCCCGTCATGGCTTTGCCTAAACATAGGATATCAGGAACGACATTGGCAAGCTCACAGGCAAATAAGCTGCCCGTGCGCCCAAAGCCAGTAGCAATTTCATCGAAAATTAACAGGATGTCATATTGATCGCATAACTTTCTCAGTGCTTGTAGGTAAGCCGCTGAATAAAATCGCATGCCGCCAGCCCCTTGCACAATGGGTTCCAGAATAACAGCCGCTAAAGTATGATGGTTTTCTTGAATCAAGGTACTTATTGAATCCAAATCGCCTGCCGCTAGTGGTGCGCCAAACTTACTTTGAGGGGCATCCGCAAAAAAGTTGATGGGAAGGCTATGCTTAAATAAATGATGCATGCCATTGACGGGATCACATACAGACATGGCATGAAAGGTGTCGCCATGATACCCCGATTTGATGGTCAAAAATTTCGCTTTTTGCTGATAACCCTGCGACTGCCAATATTGCATGGCCATTTTCATGGAAACTTCTACGGAAACCGAACCTGAATCGGAGAAAAATACCTTTTCCAAAGGCTCAGGGGTTAATTTCACTAAGAGTTTAGCTAATGCTACCGCAGGTTCGTGGGTTAAGCCACCAAACATCACATGAGCCATTTTCTGGACTTGTTGTTGAACGGCTTCATTGAGCACAGGATGATTGTATCCGTGAATGGCCGTCCACCAAGAGGCCATGCCATCAACTAACTTTCGGCCATCTTCCAACTGAATGTGAACGCCAGCAGCAGAACGCACAGGAAACACGGGCAATGGATCAATCATAGAAGTATACGGATGCCAAATGTGTTCCTTATCAAATTGAAGGTCGATGGTCGTTTGTTGTGTAGAAGTTCGTACATCATTCGTCATATCCATTCCTATTTTTGAGTAGCAGTAGAACCAAATGTTTTTGTAATGAGTTTTTTGGTGTTGGATAGTAAGTCTCTTTTTAAGGATTTTTTCATCTCCTCATCTTTATCCGCATTTTTACCATAGGTAAAACTATATACGGTGTCCGAGTTTCGAGTGAGCGTGTAGCAGGTGTTAATTTTTTTCTTTTGTTGAATGTCATACACATCAATTTTACCCAATAACATTCCCGAAGTAAATGAGACGGAAGATGAAATCGCAGGTTGGTGATAAAGCTCGTGCCAAACTAAGAGGTATTTGCTTTGGGCAATGGTTTCAAAACAATTTAAGAATTGATCTTTCTTTGTTTCATCAACGATATCGTGATAGGCCTCATCTTCCCATTCCTCTTGTCGAACGCGATAAAATAAGTTTTGCCCACAATAATCACTGATTTCATAGATAAAGCTGGGTTGATGACTGTTTTTCGCTAATCCGAAAAAAGCGTTGGCACTTAATTGAGGAGGCGCATCTGAAAATGGATGTATAAAGGGCGATATTCCCTCTGGAAGCTGTGAGAGTGAATCAATCAAGCTTCGCAAACTATCGGGAAGTGCCTGATAACTCGAAAAAGGGTTAACCCGTTCAATTTGATGCGCCAATGAGTTTAAGTGAAGATACACGGTACCGATCTCCTTTTGTACAGGCGCAAATGCGGCTTCTAATTTTGGCCTACGCTCCTCTTTTCGATTTTCCCATTTAACTTCCCTGATGTAATCCTTAATCATAATATAGCTCATAGGAATGCCAAAAATGAGTAAGAATAATCCAGCTACAATCAGAATGCCTTTTAAGGTTGAGGAGCGTTGCATAAGTCCATGGATATCGTGAGTTAGTCTAATGAGATGTGTGCAGTCATGGCTTTAATCATTTCCTGATTCGGGGTTTCTCCTTGCGGAATTGAGCCTAAATGCGGAAGTTGACTATAATCCAAAATCACCTCTTTGGTTGTGGGCACTTCTGTACCGTTAAAAATAATTCCTTTAATCGGAATTGCTCTTGACTTTAATAAATCAATGGAAAGCAAGGTATGGTTGATGCTTCCTAAATAGTAGTTTGATACCAAAATGACAGGAAGATTCAATTGAGCGACTAAGTCCACAATTAACTGTTGATGATTCAAGGGAACCATTAACCCGCCAGCTAACTCAACAATGAGATTGTTTGTGGTTTGAGGCAATTCAAAATCACTTAGCTGAATGGAAACTCCATCAATGGCAGCAGCAGCATGTGGCGACATGGGCGTATGGAGCCTGTACCTTTCTCTGTGAAAAACAGATTGTGTGTTGCTGACCCAACTGGATACTTTATTTGTGTCTGTATGATCTAAATCTCCTGCCTGAACGGGTTTCCAATAATCAGCCTGCAGCTTTTCTACGAGAATAGCAGAAATGACGGTTTTACCTACCTCTGTACCGATTCCTGCTACGATGTATTGTTGTGTTTCCATGAGTTTGTTATGTTAAAGCGTGCCTGTTGGGGCAAACTGCTCCATTTTTACTTCACATCACTACGATTTGGTTTTAAGAGACCAAAAAACTCAAACAGTCTCTAAGCGGGTTTTTCCATCACCGTACCACATTGATCACACGTTCGATGTTCCTCAGAATCGTAGAAGGTTTTCATCACTTTGGGCAATTGGTTGACGATGTCCGTAAGTTCGAAGTATTCTTCATAAAGTTTGTGGTTGCAATTTTCGCAAAACCACATGAAGCCATCTTTTTCGGTCTCACTGCGATAGCGCTCAATGACTAAACCTACAGAGCCAGCCGTTCGTTGAGGAGAATGGGGCACTTTGGGAGGTAATAAGAAGATTTCCCCTTCTTTGATTGGAATATCTACAGGCTTTCCGTCTTCAATAATTTTTAAGACAATATCACCTTCCAGTTGGTAAAAGAACTCTTCTCCTTCATTGTAATGATAATCTTTTCGAGAATTTGGGCCGCCAACTACCATTACAATGAAATCATCATTGGCTTTGTACACTTGCTGATTACCCACAGGCGGTTTAAGCAAATGTCGGTTGTCATCAATCCATTTCTTAAAATTAAAAGGTCTTTGGATACTCATCTTGCAAGTGTTTAAAGGTGTTGAATATTAAAATGAGTGAAGCTAAATTCGACTAGACTTCATTCTCATTTCTTTAAAAAAATCTTTCAATAAGGCTTCGCATTCATGTGCTAAAATTCCACCTACTACTTCTGTTTTAGGCAAAAGAATATTAGGTGCATATTGTTGAAATCCCCTTTTTTCGTCAAAAGCCCCGAATACAATTCGGCCAATTTGTGCCCAGGCAATGGCTCCCGCACACATCGAACAGGGCTCTAGGGTGACGTATAGTGTACATTTTTTTAAATGCCGAGCGCCGAGGTAATTATTCGCTCCTGTAATCGCCAACATCTCTGCATGTGCCGTTGGATCGTTGAGCTTCTCCACCTGATTATACCCCTTTCCAATGATTCTGCCTTCTGCGACCACAAGTGCACCAACAGGAATTTCTTGCTGTTCGTAGGCCTCTTGAGCTAAACGCAACGCTTCAGACATGTATATTTCATCGGGATGGAACATGTTACAAAACTAACTTAAACTTATTGAATAGGGGCCGTTTCTTGAAGTGTAAACGTTTTCTCGATTCGGTTATAACCGCCTCCAACTAATTTCCCTTGTTTATCTAACAATTCAATTTTTATCTTATTTACTCCCATGGGTAAGCCCTCCAAGATATACGATCGCCATTTGGCAATGACAAATTCAGTTTTATCATTTACCGTAACCAATACCTTTTGTCCACTTACAGTAAGATTGGTATTCATCAAGTAAAAATCGAGTAATACCTTTTTCGCATCTTCTCCTGAGTACGTACCTAAAGGCCGATTGTAAAAGAGACGTGGATCAGATAATTTTTCTGGTTTTAAGGTAACATCTCCTACTGTAAATTGAAACAACTGGAATGCTGATGCAGATTTTACACTTTCATGGTAAGATCGTGACAAATGCGCTAATGCTACGTATTGACCATCCTCAAACTTTTTGCTGAATGAGGTTTCATGGAAAACTTCAGGATCACGTTCGTTGAAAATGACTTGAAAATATTGCCCCTCAGCATGATTTGCCAATTGTTTGGCTTCGGCATCTTCAGTTTGATCGCCCAGTTCAAAAGCTTCTCCTGTTAAACGAAATTCAAAATTAATTTCTGAACCTGAGGCGTGTTTGGAGCCCGCAGCAGGTTTCATTAAAATGAGGTTAGAACCTAAATACACGGGAGAAGCCGATAGTGGGTAAATCTTTAACCCATCAACTTCGTGTTCAGAGTTAATGACATAGCCCGTACTATCGGGCAACTCAGTCGCACGACTTTGGTTAGTTGGAGTCGGTTTATCTTGACAAGCGAAGGCAAAAGTCAATAAAAAAAGAAAATAGATACGACGATTCATGTTGTAATCAGATTGAAAAATTTGAGCTAAATTAATTTGATGAGCGCTACTAAAAAAAGAAATTGTGGATTTTCTGCCTTCAAGCTACTTTTGCGCTTTGCAAATTGTAGTATGCTTGTCTGAGTATTTAGTTTGGCCAAGCACAGTGCAGCGGACATTGAATGTAACTGAAATGGCAGAGATTGGTAAAAGTATTTTGAAGGCTCAACAACTGCTTCAGGCAGGGGAGTTAGTCGCTATTCCTACAGAAACGGTTTATGGTTTGGCAGGTAATGGATTTAACCCAACTGCCGTGGCGCAAATATTTAAAGTCAAAAACCGACCTTCTTTCGATCCATTAATTTTACATACGAGTAGCCTCGATAAGGTGAAGCGTTTTGTTCGGGAATTTCCTGAGAAAGCAGCGCAATTGGCTGAGGCTTTTTGGCCTGGACCGTTAACCTTGCTATTGCCCAAATCAGCTCAAGTCCACGATATTGTTACGAGTGGATTGGATACGGTGGCCGTTCGCATTCCCAAACATCCCATGACCTTAGCAGTGTTGTCAGGACTAGACTTTCCTGTAGCTGCACCAAGCGCTAACCCATTTAGCTACATTAGTCCAACGAGAGCAGTACATGTCAATCAGCATCTAGGTGATCAAATTCCTTATATTTTAGATGGTGGAAACTGTCAAGTGGGCATTGAATCGACCATTGTTGGTTTTCCCGATGGTGTACCGACCATTTTTAGAAAAGGGGGCACAAGTTTGGAAGCGATTGAGCGAGTAATTGGCAAAGTAGATGTGCGTTCACATTCCAGTTCGCAGCCGCAAGCGCCAGGCATGTTGAAGAAGCATTATTCGCCCAAAGTCCCTATTCTTATAGGAGCAATTCCTGAGCTACTCACGCAACAACATGGGAAATCGGTGGGCGTAATTTCCTTTACCGAAGATTATCTCGGAAAATCGGAATTACAATTTACCTTATCGGCTAAAGGGGATTATTCCGAGGCGGCTCAAAACCTATTTGCTGCCTTGCGTGCCTTAGATGCCCTACAGCCTGATGTCATTTTAGTAGAGTTGTTGCCCGAAGAAGATTTGGGCATCGCCATTAACGATCGATTGAGGAGAGCGGCAGCCCAGTAATTAATTATTGAATATTTTGTGTAGGTCGATCGTTAAGCTGTGGAAAAGTGTCGGAGAAACAATTTCGTCTTCCGTGACGGGTTGTAAACCAACAAATTCTCCATTTTTTAATACGTAAATAAATACAGTTGATTCTGAGGGATGAACGAGCCAATACTCTTTTACTCCAGATTCTTCATAGATTTTGTATTTATTTTTCAGCTCTTTTTTCGAATTACCGGGAGATAAAATTTCAATGATCCAATCAGGAGCGCCTAAACATCCTTTATCATCTAGCTTATTCGAATCACATATAACACACAAATCTGGTTGTACCACGGTTAATATTTCATTATCGCGTTCGTCCTTGGTGGCAAGGCGAACGTCAAAAGGTGCCGCATAATATTCACAAGGTTTATCTTCAAAGTATACTCCAATTGCCGTGGCTAGATTTCTAGAAATTTTTTGATGTTGCCTTGACGGAGCAGGAGACATTTTGAAGAGCTTCCCCTTAATCAACTCCACGCGTTCTTGAAATTGCCAAGTTAAATAATCAGCATAGGAATAGGTCTTCGTAATATCAAGATCAGAAAGTTTCATGTTTCTCCAGTTCTTTTAACAAATATAAGTAAATCTAATGAGATTGAACTTGAGGGGATAAGGCCTTTCTTAGTTTTAAATTTCCACTTGTGTAGACGTTGATAAACCCTTTGCTGTGTAAAAATTCGGGAATGGTTTGATGAGGATCAGGTTGATGATTCAACTTTTTCAGGAGTTTTGCTTCGAGGTACCTTTTGCCTTCTTTTGGGTGAAGCCAAAGGGGGAGGGGAGGCGTGAGGCTTTCTAGTTTGAAACCGAGTTTGAGGTAACTATTTCCATTTGCCCAATCCCGATTCACGTAAGTCATGATGTCATTGGGGTGACGATCTTGGATAAAGGCATGTAGGAGCTTGCTAAACCCGCCTACTACGGTCATTCCACTTTTGTTGCAGAAACGAATCAATTCCCCCGATCGGTAGTTGGCACCTTTTTGATTCATGGTACGCATGGCAGCAAATGAGGCTACAGCTAAAAGCTGATTTCCCTCAAATAAACCATACTTGAACTTAGCTTTTGTAGCACCTTCTAAATGATTGGCTTCTAAAAACTGATGGAGTAATACTTGATCGATGCGCTGAACTCGGGTTTTGCGTGCATACACTTTTTGAGATTTTCCCAATAAGGAGGAAATGCGCGAGTGAACAATGTCTTTTTTGTGGAGCCAAACGTCTTCCCAAAGATGTATGAGCTGAATATTTTGTTGGTTAAAGGCTTCGGTAAGCTGTTGAAACGCTTGGGCATCAACGAATGGGTTGCGTGGAAGCGCGATAAAATGAAAGGCTAATTGGCAAGTAGGTACCAGCAAAATCGAACGTTTTTGGCTGGTTTGGCGCACTTGAGTAGGAACACCATAGGATTGAATATGGGCGATGGCATCTGCTGGAAATTGCATAGCCAAAAATAATGGGATTTTTTCATTTACACTCACTACAACACGGCGTAGGATTGGTAACACTACGCCGCAAAATCACAATAATCGTATATTGACATCTCCTCCATCTGCATAAATGGATACATGAGCTATCGCTGCTTTTTGTTTCCCAATTGCTCCTTTTTGAGTTTGTAGTTTTTCATCTTCATTGTAGGTGTTAGATTGAATCGTGGCTGAACTGGGAAGATGCGTTTTATCTTCTTTCGAAGTAATACTCCAATCGAAATAGGCTGTTGGGTGGAAATAAAAGTCAATATCGGTGGATTTGCTTTCAATGGCGATTTGACTAAACTGATCGGTAATTTCTCGAATGATTAAGTCGCCGAAGTGTAATTTTAGGCTTAAATCTTGGGTAAATTTGTCGATGTTAATTTTAGTAAATGTGCTTTTTCCAGATACCAATTTTGCTTGACGAATGCGTAATGAACCACTTCGTGTATCTAAGCGCAATTCATTCACTGCATCAATGCTCACATCAGAGGCATGGCTATTGAGTTCTAACATATTTGCATAATTCACATCTGCTGTTCCCCCTTGAAGATTGAGCACAGCTTGCTCCACCGATTTGAGTGTCGCTTTACCGAAGTTAACATGGAGCTTGCTCATTTCTTTGAGTGACTCCACGCGTAAATTTCCATGCGATACCCTTACATTGCATTGTCCTTCGAGCTCTCCTAAAAACACATCGCCAAATTTATTGTTGATGGAAACTTCAGCCATTTGTGGCACATAAAGTTCGTAATCAATCTGAATACGATTTTTATTAAATACCACTTTCGCTTGATCGGATATGGTATTCCAAACGTCTTGTAAAAAACCTGATTTGCGATCAAGTACCGTTTGGATATCCACATAACGATCAGAATCATCGAAATCTAAATCGACTCGTTTCAGCAGCTTTTGTACCACCTCTTCATTTTTGCCAAAGGCAGTCACGTTCACTTCTACTTTTACTGTTGGCTTTTCCCATGTATTTACGATTACTTTCCCGTACTTATTGGTTAAGGAAACATCCACATCAGGATTTACTCGAAAGCTTTTCGAGGTCGTACGAGTAATTTTTGTCTCGTTATTCGGTTTGGCAACAGCAATAAATTGAACAGAAAGCAGTAAGGTAAAGCAATTAAGCAGCAGGTATTTGATCTGTTTCTTTAGTTTCATCCGTTTCAATTTCTCGCAATATTTCTTCTAATAGTTGAAGCTTGATTCGGTAGTTCTGAATCATCGCTTCAATTACTTCTTCATTGTCAGCATTATCTTGCAGATCGTCTTTTAGTTCTTTGAAGGCAGAATCAAGCATGTTTAAGTCATCGAATACCGTTCCATCCAACTCTGCTCTTTTAGCCTCCAAAACTTGCATTTTTTCATTAATCTGAGACGTATAAAATTGTTCCGTCTCCATCCATTCGGGGTTCGCATTAGCCATTGTTGACGTGTGTTTCCACTGAAAAGCTAACCAGGCAAGTCCTATCGTGAGTATGAGCATTGCCGCCACTTTCCAAGCTTTACTCGAAAACAAGGAAAGACGCTTTGCCTGTTTTTCTTGGGCAGTAATGCCTTGGTCAATATCATTCCATAACTCATCGAAACCTCCTGCCGATAGTTCAGTGGGGAGTTCAAAATCGTCTCGATGGTCGTCTACATATCTTTTTAATTCATCCATGTTCTTCTTGTTTATGTGGTGTTGATACTTGTTTTCGTAATCGTTATCTCAACGCGTATAGTTGCTAGTTGTTAGTAACCCATTTCCAATAGAACCTTTCGGATTTTTTTCTTGGCTTTGCTGTATTGTGCTTTTGAGGTCGATTCTGTGATTGATAAAATCTGTGCAATTTCTTTGTGATCGTATCCTTCGAATAAATACAAATTCAGTACAATTTTGCAGCCATCGGAAATTTTATCGATCGCTTTTAAGATTTTTTTTGCTTCAAATTGCACAAATCCGCTGTGGTCTTCTTCCTGATGATCAGGAATATCAAACCCTTCTGCAATTGGATTTGCATCGATTCGTTTCTTTTTTAACGCATTAATGCAATGATTAATCACA
>JBMYQA010000061.1:0-25189 GCA_049600855.1 Flammeovirgaceae bacterium
GTTCCTTCCGACACACTCTATTTGGTAGGTTGGGAAGGTTCTTATCGCATCGTTGGTGAACAAATTACACCGCTAAAAGAAATCAATCCACTATTTGATCGACGGTTTAATGATGTCAAAGGGATAAATAATCGGGTTTTCTTTGCCTCTTCCACCATTGGAGTTTTGATGCTCGAAAATGGAAAGCTTACGCAGATTGGTCGGGATGAAGGGTTAACAAGTAATATCGTCACGTGCATCACGTTAGAAGATGAACATCATGTATGGGTAGGAACAAATAAAGGATTGAACTACATAGATTTAACAAAACAACCCATAGCCATAACAGCGATTACCGCGCAAGATGGCTTAGTCTCGGATGAGGTTACGAACATCAAATTATTTCAAGATACGATTTGGGTGGGCACAAAGCATGGACTTTCCTATTTTAACAAAGCAGATGGTTTTTTACAACAAATCCAACCTACCGTTCAGTTAACGGGCGTATGGGTGAACGATCAAGAAATTCCTCATCCGTCCAACCATTTTGAGTTAAGTGCCGATGAAAATCAATTGACTGTGCGATACACGGCACTACTTTTTCGGGCAAAAGGCACATTGACGTATAAATATCGCCTGAAAGGTTATTCAGATCGCTGGCGAACCACGCAGGAACGGCAACTCACATTTTCGGCTTTGGATGATGGCGATTATGAAATGGAAATTGTGGCGGGCTATCGGGGAAGATGGTCAGCAAACCCGCTTACGATTGCATTTCGCATTAAGCCTTATTTTTGGGAAACGTGGTGGTTTATTTTAGTGGTGGCAAGCCTTGTGGTCTTGTTGATGTATGGCCTTTATCGATGGCGTTTACGAGAAGCCCAAGGGAAAATACAGTTAGAGCAGAAAGTGATCGAACTGAGAAACGAGGCCTTAAAAGCACAGATTAATCCTCATTTTGCATTTAATTCCTTAAACTCCATCCAAAAATTAATTTCCGAAGAAAATAGTAAAGCCTCAGAAATTTATTTGGCTAAGTTTGGTTCATTATTGCGATTAGTGTTAGAGCATTCCAATCAAAAATTAATTCGAATCGCTGATGAAATTCAACTATTAGAAACCTATCTGGAATTAGAAAAACTTCGCTTTAAGGATAAACTGCGTTATCAATTTACCATAGAAAAAGAAATTGATATTCATGATTATTTTATGCCCCCATTATTGCTGCAACCATTTATAGAGAATGCACTGTTACATGGGATTTTGCCCAAAGCTTCTGGCGGAAATATCAATATTACCTTTAAGGAAAAAGGAACGGATCAATTAGTCTGTATGATTGTGGATGATGGATTGGGGATTAATCATCGAAAACAGCATAAATTGCACGGCTCTACTTCAAGAGGCTTGGCAATTTCGAAAGAAAGGGTGGAAAGTTTAACGAGTTTATATAAAATGCCTTGTACAATCACAATCACGGATAGAAAGGAAATCGATCATACCGTCACGGGAACAGCAGTAGAAATTAGTTTACCCAAGATTTACACAATATGATATTGACCACTGTAATTATTGATGATGAATTAGACGCAATTGCGACCCTTTCCAATTTTATTCGTAAGTATTGTGAGGAGGTGGAAGTGGTAGGAAAAGCCAGTTCCTTGGATGAGGGATTAAAGCTGATACAAATTGCACGACCGACATTTTTATTATTAGACATCCAACTGCAAGATGGAACAGGCTTTGATTTGTTGGAAAAACTGCTTCCCATAGAAACGAAAGTGATTTTTACAACAGCCTACGAGCAATATGCGGTACGTGCATTTCGCTACCACGCCATTGATTATTTGTTGAAACCCATTAATCCAGAGCACTTGATTGAAGCCATTCAAAAAATAAAAGCCAGTAGCCCCATGAGTGCTCAGCGAATACAATACTTGTCTACAGGATTACTTGCACGCGATTTAGAGACCATTGCATTGCCAGGCATTGATGAATACCAAATGATACAGCTCAAAGACATCAATTGGTGCGAGGCCGATGGTAATTATACCAAAGTGATGGTAGAAGGGCGGCAATACCCCATTGTCGTGACTTCGGCTATTAAAGAATATGAGGAAATTTTGCCGCATGAATTATTTTTCCGTGTGCATCAATCCTATTTAGTCAATTTGCGAAAAGTCGCAAAATATGTAAAAACAGATGGTGGGTATTTATTGATGAAAAATGGAACGACAATTCCTGTGGCAAGAAGAAAACGCACAGCCTTTTTACAACGCCTGAAAGTGAAGTGACTTTTCGCTTTGTTAGACAAATTCCATTACTTTCCGTAACTTTGCGCCCAAATGTGGGAAGTTGTGTGTGCAAACACTGACTTCTCCAATTACTTAATCAAATAAACAAACGCATACTATGTCAGTAGCAGTAATCGAAAACGAGATGCAACAAGTGTTGGAAAAATTAGGCATTGGCGCATTAAACCAAGCCTATAGCACTGGTTTAGAGTGGGGAAACTCAGAAGGTGCTGAAGTTCGGGAAGTGTATTCTCCCGTAGATGGTGAGTTAATTGCCAAAGTGCAAATGGCTACCGAAGCCGATTATGAAAAAGTAGTCGCTACTGCGCAAGACGCATTTAAAGTTTGGAGAAAGTTACCAGCTCCTCAGCGTGGCGAAATTGTTCGTCAGATTGGAGAGGCTTTACGCGAATATAAAGAGCCATTGGGTAAGTTAGTGACTTACGAAATGGGTAAAATCTACCAAGAAGGCTTAGGCGAGGTACAAGAAATGATCGATATCTGTGACTTTGCAGTAGGGCTTTCGCGTCAACTTTACGGATTAACCATGCACTCTGAGCGTCCTGAGCACAGAATGTACGAGCAATACCATCCGCTTGGCATTGTAGGAATCATTTCAGCATTCAACTTCCCTGTAGCCGTTTGGTCGTGGAATGCCATGCTAGCAGCAGTTTGTGGTGACGTAATGATTTGGAAGCCATCAGAAAAAACACCGTTAACAGGTATCGCTTGCCAAAATATCATTCGCGATGTATTGAAGAAAAATGATTTACCTGAAGGTATCTTTAACTTGATCATTGGTGATGCTAAGATTGGTGCAGCGATGTCAAATGACCGCAGAGTTCCTTTAGTATCTGCTACAGGATCAACGCGCATGGGTAAAAAAGTAGGTGAAGCGGTTGGCGCTCGTTTAGGTCGTGCATTATTAGAGCTTGGTGGTAACAATGCCATTATCATCACTGAAAATGCTGATTTGGAAATGGCGATCCGTGCAACGGTATTTGGTGCGGTAGGTACTTGCGGGCAGCGTTGTACCACTACGCGCAGATTGATCATCCATGAGAACGTATACGAAGAAGTAAAAAATCGCTTATTAAGCATTTATCCGTCACTTTCTATTGGTAATCCATTAGTAGAAGAGAACTTGGTGGGGCCATTAATTGATAAAGATGCGGTTAGCATGTTCTCTAAAGCATTGGAAAAAGCGAAAGCAGAAGGCGGTAACGTATTGATTGGTGGAGAAGTCTTGGAAGGTGAGGCATACAAGTCAGGTACTTATGTGAAGCCTGCGATTGTTGAAGCTGAGAATTCTTATGAAATTGTACAAGAAGAGACATTTGCCCCTATCCTTTACTTATTGAAGTACTCAGGCGATGTAGAAAACGCGATTGATATCCAAAATGATGTGAAGCAGGGACTTTCTTCAGCGATTTTTTCAACCAATATGCTAGAAACGGAGCGATTCTTATCTTACTCAGGTTCAGATTGCGGTATTGCAAACGTAAACATCGGTACGTCAGGAGCTGAAATCGGTGGCGCATTTGGCGGTGAAAAAGAAACGGGCGGTGGACGTGAGTCAGGTTCAGACTCTTGGAAAATCTACATGAGAAGACAAACGAACACGATCAACTACAGCACAAGCTTGCCATTAGCGCAAGGTATTAAGTTTGATGTGTAAGTAGTTTAGTTATTATATTTTGAAGCCCATCTGAGCGTGTTCTTGGATGGGCTTTTTGTTTTTTTAAGTAGAAAAAATACTAAGTCAGGCACTGGTTACGCGTTGTATATTCACTAATCAAAAAAAATCATTGACTTTTTCTCACATTTTTCTAACCTTGAGTTAGGCAAATGAATTAGTTGTATAAAAAGTACCAAAACAATGCAATAATTAGCTTTTGCCAATTGGCGAAAGCTAAAAAGCCATGATAGAGGAAGATGAACCAACACAATGGGCAAGTGTGTGCCCTTGAAGTTGTAGCTGGTTTATCCAGCCCTCTGTAAACAAGCACCTGATTACTATGCGTGACTTCAAACAGTCTGAAAAGCCATTATTAATTGCCTTAGCGAGTGTTTATGATATTCCCGAAGGTTTGAGTTTTCATGAGTTACTGAAAAAGCTTTTCTTCACAGAGAAAAATGGAGAAGCGTTAGTAATTCAATGTGTAGATCAGTATGCGATATATTACCTCAGCCCCGAACAGTATGATGATGAAACGGTCAGACTACGTGAAATACAACGTTTTTTGAATTTTCTTGACATTGTCAAAGAATTGATTGACGGGCGTTTCCTCTCTTTTGTTTCCCCTTCAACACCTGAAATAAGTCCTGTTCAGGCTGTACAAGATTATTTTGATCCATCGCCACAGCTTGAAGCAGATCGGATGATCTTCAATGAAGAAGGTGATTATTCCATCCATCCAGAAGCCATTTTGAGTGGCTTAGATGATACGGTGATCTACAAGGGCTTGTTTTTAGGCAAATCGACTTACGATTTTTTGATAACACATCTGTTTCAGCAAATCGTCGTTGCCAAGAAATTTAAAGACTTTGTGGAATATGAGGATAGTCAAGAATGGACACCCAATAGGTCAGGTGAGATTGAGCATCGTGTAATCATCAAACAGAATGGGGTAAACAAGCTGCTATTTGCTGTGGGAAATTCGGGTAATGACGGTTGGCTAAGGACCAAACACGTTTGGCCTGTGACTTTGCATAAAGGCAACTATGAAGGAAAAAGCATTTCAGCGAAATTAAATGAAATAAAAGCATCCGATGCGAATCTGGAAGGAGAGCAGCATCACATTCCAACTACACAAATGAAACAATATCAAGAACCTTTATCTGTTCATGAGCATACACAGCTCGTTGAAAAACCTACAAAAGTAGTACATACGGCTAATCATCCTGTAGTCTGGATGGTTACAGGCGTATTAGTGTTGATTGGATTAGGACTGATCTTCACTTGGTATGAAGTTAAATCGCATCATGCAGATTGGGCAGATTATAAGGAAAAGAGTAGCAATGATATTCGAGAAATCAAAGCGCAGTTAAATAATGTAGTGCAAAACAAAACTTTAGATGATGATGATCAACAGACTTCGCGTTTTGCAGGGAAATATGATAAAAAGGGAACCTATCATGGAATAGATATATCGCATTATAATGGAGATATTGTAGAGAAGTTGACCTTTTCAGATAGCATTAGCTTTATTATTTGTAAAGCTACTGAAGGACTGTATTACACGGATCCTTACTTCCATTCCAATTGGAAAGCCATTAAAAAGCGGGGCTTTATTCGTGGTACTTACCACTTTTTTGTTGTAGGGGATGATGCAGAGCGCCAAGCAGAGCATTTTTGGTCTATCGTTCAGCGAATGGGTAGCAGAGATATTCCGCCTATTGTAGATATTGAGCGGCTGAGTTTGCCAAAAGATAAAACGGTTACTCCAGAAGAAGTACAACAGCAAGTATTGTTATTTTTAGCCAAAGTGGAAGAATTATCTGGACGTACGCCTATGGTTTATACAGGAGAGAGTTTTGCAAATATTTATTTATTGGATGAAAAGTTCGCGCACTATCCATTGTGGTTAGCCGAATACAATGGGCGAAGCCGTCCTACCTTGCCCAAAACATGGCAAAAAACAGGCCTTCGGATTTGGCAAAAAACAAGTAGCTATCATGTGGCATCCGAAGTATCTGATTTTGATGTGTTTCGGGGCAAGCTATCTGATTTATACGAGTAAATTCAGGGGGGCATTGTAGCTTCAAAAACACCTGAAAAACGTCTTTTATTTTTAGTCCGATGTTGCATGAAGCACGACCATTCACAGAATAGCGTTGTCCAAGCTTTTAAAATTCCCTTACTTTGTAGCTACAACTAATTGAACAGCAAACTTGGAATTATCCAGTATATTACTCATCATCGTAAGTGGAGCAGGCTTATTGCATGGCCTTTATTCAGCCATTTACTTAGGTTTTATTCAGCAAAAGCAATCCATTTCGCATAAAATCCTAGCTGGAATACTGATTTTATTTGGCTATCGAGTGGGTAAATCCATCGCTTTGTATTTCATGAAAAATTTAGAAGAGTGGTTCATCTTTTCAGGCTTGGCAACCATGCTGTTCATCGGACCATTGCTTTTAGCCTATGTCAAATCATTGACCCTGCCTAACTTTAAATTAAGGCGTTCACAGCTTTTTCATCTCATTCCATTCGCCATTGCATTGGGGATGAGCCCTTTCTTTACCGAAGAATGGTTGAGAGGTCATCGAGTTTATTGGACCTTAACATTGTTATTTTTTATTTACGCTCATTTTATGGGCTACATCATTGCTTCATGGCATTGGGTCAGTCAAATTAAACAGGCATATCCTAAATCAGATCGTAGCAATTCGCAAAGTGATATCATCAAATGGCTGAACTTGGTGTTAATTGGGATCAGTGTAATCTGGTTTTCGTATACCTTAAATATTTTGGACGATATTATTCCCTACATTGCAGGGCCTGTAATTTATTCCATTACCATCTATTTCCTCAGTTTTAAGGCTGCACAGTTTAAAGCGCTAAAAATGGATGCCAAAGCATTTGAAAAACAAGCCAGTCGCTTACCCATTTTTACGCAATTGGTTGACTTAATCGAGCATGAACAACTTTACTTGCAATCTGATTTGAGTTTGGCAAAGTTGGGGAAACTAATTGGCTTAAATAGTCACGATACCTCTAGCTTAATCAATAAACATTCCCACAAAAACTACAATGAATTTATCAATCATTACCGCATTCAACATGCCAAAGAATTGTTGAGCGATAAGGCACATGAAAAGTTCACCATTTCCTCCATTGCCTATGATGTCGGTTTCAATAGCCTATCTTCTTTCAACAGTGCATTTAAAAAATTTGAGGGCATGACTCCATCCGCTTTTAGAAAGCAAAATACTTGATTTTCACTCGTGTTTTCCTGACAAAATCATGATTTTGTCAGAGGCGATCATCATTCAAATAGGCTTTTAAAGCTCAGAAACGTCAATTTGCATCAAAACAATCCAAAAAAGATGGAATTGACAATTCAAAACCTCAGTAAACAGTATCGCAATGGCGTAAAAGCCTTGGATCAAATTAACCTTACCATTTCGAGTGGACTTTTTGGGCTACTAGGACCAAATGGAGCAGGGAAGACGACACTCATGAAAACCCTAGCGACCTTACTCGATCCTGATACGGGAAAAGCCTTTTTTAATGGCATGTCCATATTTGATCAACAACAAGCATTTCGAAAACAGCTTGGGTATTTGCCACAAGAGTTTGGCTTTCCACCGCAAGTAAAAGCAATTACCTTGCTCAATCATGTAGCCTTAATGAAAGGAATTGGAAACCAGCAGGAACGCCAACAATTAGTCGTGCAAATGTTGGAGCAGGTGAATTTATTAGATAAAGCGCATCAAAAGTTAAGTAGCTATTCGGGAGGAATGAAGCAGCGTTTTGGACTTGCGCTTACGCTTATTGGTGATCCAAAACTCATTATTGTTGATGAACCTACCACGGGACTTGATCCGATGGAACGGCACCGTTTTTATAACTTATTGAGCCAATTAGCGCAAGATCGCATCATCATCATTTCTACCCACATTGTGGAAGACATCAATCGACTATGTCAGAACTTTGCCATTCTTCGCAAAGGGCAATTACTATTAGCGAGTGATTTGAAAAACATCCAAAAAGATTATGAGGGAAAAGTGTGGCAAAAGGCCGTTTCTACCAATGATTTAGCCTTTTATGAAGACAATCATTTTGTGTTGACGGCTCATTACGAAGCAGGAGAGCCACTTGTTCGAATTTATTCGGATGAATTACCCGACTCAGGCTTTGCACAGGTTGAAGCGAGTCTTGAAGATGTTTATTTCCATTTTATCAAACAAAATCACGCATGAGCTCCATTTTTACATTTGAGTTAAAAACTTGGCTGCGTAAGCCCTTGCCCTATATTTTCTTTATCAGCTTATGGGGATTGGCTTTTCTCGTTACAGCGATTCCACAATTACCTATTGGCAACAGTACGGGCAATACGTTAATCAATGCGCCCATCATCATTAGCAAAACGATACTGATATTGAGTGCAGTAGGGATGTTAATGATCGCTGCCATTGCTTCTGCCTCGGTAATTAACGATTATGAATCGGGGTTTTCTAAAATTTATTACAGTTTACCGTTTAGCAAGTCACAATACTTTTTTGGGAAATACCTATCGGCATACGCGGTGCTCGTGCTCGTATTCTTGGCGATTCCCATCGGCGTGTTCAGTGCTTCGTACATGCCGTGGCTGAATTCAACGCAGCTAGGTGCATTCCAGTTTTGGCATTACCTACATCCTATACTACTCTGGTTGCTGCCGAGTTTATTCTTTTTTGGAAGTTTATTTTATGCCTTGGCGTGTCTTTTCAGAAATGCGCAGGTTGTTTATGTGGGTGGTATTTTATGCTACGTGCTGTACCTCATCAGCTATTTTTCCATTAGCCGATTCAGCGATTTTTCTGTCGCTGCAATCTTAGATCCTTTTGGCATTTTGACGGAAGAATACGTATCGAACTATTGGACAATCGAACAGCAAAATACCTTAGTAGTTCCATTTTCGGGTGCAGTTTTGCAAAACCGCTTGATGTATGGTTTAATTGGCGCAATTGTATTGGGCATCAGTTTTTATCGGTTTCGGTTGAAAGATTTTGCAAGTAATCTTGGAAAACGAAAGCAAGTAACTGTTGTAAAAACAATGAAGCCGTCTTTCCAGTTTATGCAGGAATTACCAGCGTCAAACCCCCACGTGCTGAGCTTAAAGCAACTATTTGCGCGTAGCTTCTTTGAGTTCAAGCTCACGGTAGCCAATCGGTTTTTCCTCATCATTCTTTTTGCCGCTTTTTTGCTGATTCTATTGACGAACTGGTCGCTTTATGCCCAATTTGGTGTACCCATTGCCAAGCACACAGCAGCCATGATTGAAGCGAAAGAAGGGCCTTTTCCACTATTTATGTTGCTCATTTTAGTCGTATACGCAGGTGATTTAGTGCATCGAGATCGCAAATATAAATTTGCTGGAATCAACGATGCTTTACCCATTTCAAATGAACTGTTGTTGGGGGCAAAACTCTTGAACCTATTCTACATTACCAGCTTGATGTTTTTTGCCATTATTGTTGCGGGTGTGCTCGTTCAATTAATGGATGGGTTTTACCACATTGACTTTGGGCTCTATTTGATGGATAATTTTCTGTTTTCCCTGCCGATTTACTTCTTTTTTGCGATCATTATTTTCATCCTGCACATCGTTGCACCCAATGAATACATAGGGCATGCCTTGGTGCTTATTTTTTGGCTGGTGAGAGGTGCCCTATTTTCATTAGGTTATGAAGATCATCTCGTACATTATGGAAGGTTACCCGAACATTTCTATTCTGAAATCAATGGCTTTTTTCCGTTTAGTCAAACCACAGCTTGGTTTTTTGTGTATTGGCTGTGTCCAACTATATTATTCATTTCCATTGCGTTAAGGTTGTGGAAGCGCGGCGATCGAATGAATTTACTGGAGCGGTTTCGCAAAGCCAACCACAAAATGAGTCGCTGGGGTCTTGTTGGGATCGGTCTACTTTGGCTATTGGTAGGAAGTTTTCTGTATTACCAAACAGTGGTCGTAAATGATAGTCTAAGTAAATTGGAGTTAACGGGTTTAATGGAAGCGAAAAAAGAGCAATATGAAGGCGTTTCTACTACTGTTCAACCAGAAGTAACACGCGTGAAAATTCAAGCCAAACACTTTCCTGAATCGCGAAAGCACGAATTTGAATTAGCTTATACCCTACGGAATGATTATGAAAGTGCCATTGACACCATCATCATCAATCTTCCGCCAAAAGATGCCTATGATTTTGAGATTGAAGCAAACGCTTCGTTATTTCAACTCGTTGACGCAAATGAGCAGTTAGGCGTGTATTTTTTGAAACTTGCCAATAGCCTCCAAGCCGATGAAGCAATTACCATCAACATGACAATGAACCATCGCGTTTTAGCTTTTAATGATTTGGCATTTAAGCATCAACTGTTACCCAATCAAAGCTATTTTTCGATGGAAGACTTTCCGAAAATCGGATTTGGAAATAGCTTCCTCAATACCGTTTATCAAGTGGACTGTCAGGTAAGTACTGCTTATCAGTTAGCTACTTCATTTCCCAGTAAGGAAACGAAACTCAGCGAAGCGATAAAAAACATTCATTTTGGAGGTAAAGGAGCGGCAGCAGTCGGGTGGTATGTGATGAAAGAACATGAACAACTCGAATTTCAAGAAGGTGATTTTTCAGGCCGAGTGTTTTTCCAAACCGACTATGCGCAAAATGCAAAAATTGCTTTAGCTGCTGTTCAGCGCGTTTACAGAACTTTTCAACAATATGATTTACGCTATCCGAGCAATACCCTATCCATTGTTCAACAAGCAAGAGGGTATAAAAATAGCTTGAATACCCACATCGGCTTAATCGGGATTGATGAAGTATTTGGTTGGCTCATGAATGATTTGACAGAAGAAAATTTTGATTATTTCAGCTTTTACATTGCCCGAGAAATCATGAAAAGTCACCTCAACTATCACTTAAGTAAAGAAAGGCAAGCACATCATCCCTTTTTAGTAGATGCCTTAGCTGAATATTTTGCCTATGATTTCATACATCAACAACATATTCCAGTAAAGCCTTACCTGAAACGGAGGCACAATGGCTATTTAAGTCAGCGCCCAGCGGTAAAAGACGAAAACACTCAGCGTATCTCAGCGAGTCATCATGCAGCAAAAGGTTTTTTCGCTTTGGTAGGTTTGGCAAATCATATGGGACAGGAATCATTTAATGAATTGTTTTATGATTTTATCCAACAATTATCGAATGGGGGATTGACTAAAGATCAATTTGAGCATTTCTTCGAGTTAGTGACGGAGAAAATGCCAAAAGCTTCGAGTTACTATCCTGAATTGGCGATGAAGAAGGTGTTGTTTTACGATAATCGGATTGAATCCGCTGAGGTTGAAGCCCAAGGCGATCAGTTTATCAGTCGCATTCAAGTAAATCATAAATTGATTGAAGGTGAAGTGAGTCGAGAACAAGCAGAGGTCTATGAAATACAACTGCTCAATCAGGATGGGAAAATGATAAAAACAGTCAAAAGTGCTTTGCATTCAGGGTTAAATACCGTTGAAGTAATTAGTACAGAAAAACCTACCATCATTGAACTAGATCCGCAGTATACCGTAATGGATTTGAATCGGAATAATAATCGTTTAGTGCATTATTGATCGTATTTCCCATAAAGTTGAGTACAAACCCAACTTTATGGGAAAGAATTGAACAAAAATTAGCTGCCTACTGTTCTGCCTATAATCGAAAGAGTCGAAAGTTGATACCACCCTATTTACCACAGAATTCCTACCAACATGCTGCATGCGGGATCATTCACCCACTCATCAGGATAGAGTACTGAGCTGGAAGCACATACTTTCTATCGTAGAGTGAACCTATTTTTTGATTTTCAACCCAATGCAATGACTCTTATGAAAAAATGTGTTACCCTTTTTATTCTTTGCTGTATCACTTTCTCAACAGCAATCGCTCAAACAAGTATTGGTACCCGTACTGCACCTTTAATACCTGGTGGTTATGCAATTACAGGAGAGGCAACCTTAGAAGCATTTGATGATGGTTCCTTAACGCTTAGTTTATCGAGTGACTTTGACACCCCATCAGGGCCAGATGTTCGTATTTATCTTTCTAACACCGTTTCGATTACTGGGGCGATCCAAATTGTAAACCTGACAGCCATTAATCATTTTAGTGGTGCTCGCACATTTAATCTGCCTTCGAACGTTGGAATTAACGATTATAAATATATCGTTTTCTACTGTCTCCAATTTAACCAACTCTGGGCTTCAGGAGATTTTGGTGAGCCGCTAGCTATGGATTTTATGTGTGAAGCTAGCACTACAGCAGGTAGTAATGGAGTGAGTGCTGTAGATATTTGCCCAAATGATGGAAGTGCAAACTTTATTTTATTTACGAATAGCATCAATGCAGAAGTAGGAGAGCACTATGCTTATTTGATTACCGATAAAGATGAAATACTTGAGCGAGTAGTGATGGCAAGCTCATTCGATTTTGAAGGCTCTACAACCGATGAACAGCGTGTTTATGGTATTCATTACGATGGAGATCTTAATCCTATGGTTGGGCAACATCGCATGCAAACTACCGCGTCAGGTTGTTATGAGCATTCCAGCGGAACTACATTTTTGCAGATCACGAAGAATAACTGTAGTCCAATGTTCGATTGTTTGGAAAGTGTAACTGCTACGACTAATTGGGTGACAGAAGTCGATATTTGCCCAACCGATGGCGCAGATGATTTCATTGAATTGCTAAATAATGCTGGTGAGCTGCCTAGTGACGGTCATTATGCGTATTTGCTCACCGATAGCAATGAGGTTTTATTAGAAGTGATTACCGATACCGTTTATAATTTTGAAGGTTCAGGAGATGGTACAAATAGAGTTTATGGCATAAGCTATGATGGCGATTTAAATGCGCTGATTGGTGAAAATCGCATGCAAACTACCGCTTCAGGTTGCTATACCCATTCAGGAGAAAATACCTTTTTAACGATTACCAAAACCGCTTGCTTTGAATGTGTTGAAAGTTTAACAGCAACACATGCTTGGGTTACTCAAGTCGATATTTGTGCCACGGATGGAATGGCTGATCACGTTTTTCTCCAAAATAACATTTCAACTCCTCCAGGAGATCATTATGTGTTTTTATTGACGGATGAGCATGAAGTGCTTCAGGAAATCATTATGGATACGACTTATAACTTTGAAGGAACAGGTACAGCAGAGCAACGCGTTTATGGCATGAGCTATTCAGGCCAAATTGATGCAAAAATTGGTGAAAACCGTAAAAATACAACAGCCTCCATGTGTTACGAACATTCAGGTGATAATCTGTTCATTACCATCAACAAAACGGCTGCCTGTGTCACCTCACTCGAAACAGATAAGTTTGGCGCACAAATCAAGGTATTCCCAAATCCAGCAGCTACTCAATTCACGCTGGAAATTACAGGAACTTTTAGTCCTAAAGCGATGCAAATCATCAATGTGTTAGGAAGTGTGGTGAAATCTGGCAAAACACAACCTGCTACGCAATTACAGATTGATGTGAGTGACTTGGAGATTGGAAGCTATTTACTACGTTTATCAGATGGCGAACAGTGGGTGAGTAGGAGGATTCAGGTGGTGAGGTAATTTTAATACCCTAAATATTGCTGGTGCAGGACTTAGTCCTGTACCTATAAATCAACTAAAAAGACTTGAGGTCGCCATTTTTGTATCTGGCGCAGTGCCCTCATTCTTCAAATTTACAGAAATACAAATAAGATTTGAATGCCCACTTAATCCTCAGAAACTACTACCTTTTCCTTTTGTAACGTTGAGCTAGCCATTCGCTGATTCAAAACCTTAAACTCTTGCATGAGCAACCAAATCGTGAGCAGAGCAGCAAAAAACTCAGCAATGGGAAAGGCATAAATGATCCCCTGCCAACTAAAGTAGATGGGTAGGATGAGCACCATAGGAATGACTAAAATCGCATACTTAAAAACCAGTTGAATGATGGCTAATTTGGGCTTATTAATGGATTGAAATAAGGCAACACTAATCATTTCTAAAGCCAATAATGGCGCAAGGGCAATCACCATATTCAGCGCATAAGGCGTGTGCTCAATGATAAACGGCTCATCCGTAAAGAGGTGAATAAACCAGTGTGAAGTAGACACAATCCCGATCACTAGTACCAAGCACGTTAGCATGGAATAGTTGAGTGCGGTTTTTATTGAT
This sequence comes from Flammeovirgaceae bacterium, assembly GCA_049600855.1. GTDB lineage: Bacteria > Bacteroidota > Bacteroidia > Cytophagales > Flammeovirgaceae > JBMYQA01. Next base: position 14,186 of record JBMYQA010000061.1, read on the forward strand.
TTTTTCACTCGATCCATGTTATTTGCTCCATAGCTGTACCCAACAATGGGTCTAAATCCTGCTTCTACCGCCATAATTGGGATGAAAAATAGCATATAAAATCGGTTGATGATGCCATAAATGGCTACGCCGTTTTCTTTACCATATTTGAATAAGGAATAATTCAGTACAATAATCATGGCACTCATCACGACTTGGTTGGCTAAGGCGCTGATGCCAATGCCTAACATTTCCTTTACAATGGGCCAATTGAGTTTAAAATACTTTTTCTGAATGGTAATGGCTTCTTTTCCGCTCAGGAAAAAGCGCAACATCAATGCGGTTTCTACCATAAATGCAAGTGTGGTGGCAATTGCTGCTCCTTCAATTCCCCAGTCCAGTGCAATAATGAAAATCGGATCTAAAATAATATTGATGACGGCACTGATCATGGAGAACTTCATGGAAGTTTGAGTCTTGCCCAAGGCATTAATCACCCCGCGTGCCATGGAGTTGAATGTAAGAAAAGGAATGCCTGCTACCAGCACAATTCGGAAATAGGCAACTGCATGTGGATAAATAGCTCCGCGAGCACCAAACAGCGTTAAAGCTTCTTTTTCCAATAGCCAACCCACTCCCATCATCACGAAGCTGAAGATGAGCGAAAATACGATCTGATTGCCAAATACATGAGATGCTTTCGCTTCATCCTTGGCACCCAACGCTCTCGAAATGATGGAGCTTCCGCCGACTCCTAATACATAACCCATTGCTGCGATCAGCACGGATACAGGGCCTGCAATGGCTACCGCAGCAATGGCTAAGGGGCCAATAAACTTTCCAACAAATAGGGTATCGGTGAGATTATAGATGGTAATGGCAACAAAGCCAATGGATGCGGGAATGCCTAGCTTAATCAATAACTTCCCAATATTCTCGGTGCCGAGTTGTGCGGTCTTTTGCATTTGAAATAATAGGTTTAATGAGAAAGTTAGAGACTGTTTGAGTTTGAAGGGTTAAACTAGGCTTTTCCACATCCTAACGTCATCACCTGCTTACGCGAGAAGTCTTTATGTGATTCAGCATCCATTTTAGAATGGTTTCTTCATGATCATAAATGAAGAAATGCGCTCCAGAAAGCACTTTTACTTCGATCGGAAAGCTTGTTTCATCTTGCCATGCTTGAGCCTCTGCTAAGGTAATTTCTTCCTCAGTACCAATAGCCACCGAAATTGGAATGGGCAATTTCTCTAATACTTGATGCGCATACGTATCAACGATTTGGAAATCAGCTCTTAAAACAGGTTCGAAGAAATCAAATAACTCTTGGTTCGAGAGCACTTCTTCAGGAACGCCTCCTAATTCCCGCAATTCATTTTTAAAATCTTCTTTAGCCAGTAAATGACGATTCTTCTTTGTATCTGCTACAGCGGGCCCCATTCGGCCTGTAAAAAACAAGTGTTGCGGTAAGGGCAATGCCTGTTTGATCATTTTGTGCACCAATAAATAACCTACCAAGGTACCCATGCTGTGCCCATAGATCACATAAGGCGAGGAAAGTTGATTTTTGAGTTGATTAAATACATCAGTAACCAATGCATGCACGTCTGTACACAGTGATTCTTGTATTCGGGCTCCCCTGCCTGGCAATTCAATCGGAATGATATTCAACTCCGCAGGCGCTTTTTGTTGATAACCTCGGTATGAATATTTATTTCCGCCAGCAAAGGGCAAACAAAACACATTAATTTTCTCCATTGTTGATTTATTCGTTTGGGAGGTATATTCCGCACAATGGATTTGCCCATAGAAATGCGGAATATACCGTTGGGAATTACAAAGCTGGCTCTAATTTATTATATAACAACTCTTTTTCCCCAAATAAACGTTCTGCAACGGCTCCTTTTTCAATGCAATACTCCACAAGTTTGTTCGATGCCACAATGGGTCGAGATTCGTCGGTATACTTGATGCTACTGATAAACTCTAGCCAAGGCTCTAGTCCCATCGCATATACGTACAATTCTTGTGGATTGAAGGTGTCAAATAAGGCTTTGCCTTGTTCAAAGTTAGAACCCGCTAAACGTCTGGAATTATCTTGATCACGAGAAATTTCCTCGGTGAGCAATGGCCCATACAACCACGTTAATGGCGCCCCATCGCACTCCATTCCTAAAAAGATAATGTCTACATTGCCAATTTGTTTTTGAATATGCTTGTACAGTTGAGGAGCTACATTACAAGAATCGGCAACAAATAGCATGGAGAAACCTCCTGATTGTACGTGATGACAAATTTTGGATTGAATGTTCAAATCGCAATGTTCTCCAATGAACGGAATTCCCGTGATTTCACAATCTTCAAATTTGATGGATTCCATCTCGCTGATTTCCACAATATTATCAAAACCGATGTGGTTAAACATTAATTTTAAATTAGGATCTTGCAAAGAACCTCCTGTAGTTCGCGGAACTACAATATTGCGGACTTTATGACGGAGTGGTAATAAGGTTTCAAATAATACATGATCTTGATGATTGTGTGTAATGAGTACATAATCAATTACTTCTGGTAAATCCATGTCTGAAAAACGAGAGACATCATGATCGTAACCGTAGTAGCTCACTACAGGGTCGATTAAGATGCTGACATCTTTCGTTTCTACCAAAATACAAGCATGACCAAAATAGCGCATTCTGATTTTATCGCCTGTATACGGTTGATAAGCAGGTGGTGCTTCTTCAGTGAATAAAGTGCTGAATAATGCTTCTTGCTCTTCCGTAATGCCGAGTGCTTCTTTCACTTCCTGATAAGAGCCCGCATTTCGCTTCATTTTACAAAGTTGATCAATTCCTGTATGGCTGAATGGAATTGCTAAGTGTAAGACATTTGGCTCATCTAATCGTGGGGTACTGAGTACGAATGGGCGTTCGTCATTGTCGGTAATCCAAAGGGCAATGCTTTGGGATGCTGGATTATAATATTCGCTCTTGAACAATAATTGCTCAAAGAAACGGTAAGATGGATTATGATTGAGGTCATATACCAACTCCACGTAGCCTTTGAGAATTTCGGGAACTTTGTCATACAACTCAAATAGCGAATAGCCTTTCGGGTGTGCTTTTAGTAAAGCCTCTAGTTCCTGAATGGCTTCTGTAAACTCCAATAAGTTTTTTTGTTTTTCTAGGGTCTGCTCTTTCAGTGCTTTGACTTCTGCTACGCGATTTATGGGGATATCCATAAAAGGGCCTCCTTTCATTTTGGGGTTTTTCACCGCTGCCATGTGGATGTGTGGCGCTTGAATGAAGGAATTCATGATCTTCAAATGGCGACCTGTAATATTCATGGCTGAAGTTGCGGGAGAAATGAGGTGTGGCCATGCGTACCATCTATCGAATAATGGTTCGAGTACCACATTGGGTTTTAAGTAAACTTGATCATTCATAGCTAGAAATAGGTTTATGGCTAAATGCCTTGTTATGTTTTATTTTTTTCATTTGCCGTTTAATTGATCAGCCGTGGGGGGCGTAAGGTTTTACGCCCATACAGCACATTGGCTATAAAAAACGACAGCCTGTTACACACCTGCAATATCTATCAAATCTGTCACAGCCTTTTCAAGTTGTTGGGCTAATCCTGCTGCATGCGGATCTTGCAACATAGTCGCATGACTTCCGCCTACTTTTAGGGTTGAGAATTCTCCTGAAAGGAGTTTGTCCCAACCTCTTGTTTCAGAGGCATCATCATTGATTAACTCACTTGCTCGGAATAAGACGCTATGTCCTTCAAATACTTGCGCTTGGTAATTTGCCCCTGCTATGGAGTGTGCTTTCCAAACGCGTAATAATCGAGCAAGCAGGGCTTGATTAAATTCAGGGAAATCGAAAATTGCTGCGGTCTGATGTTGTTCCATCAAATAGCTTAATCGCGCTTCTTCCGTAGTAATTTGTGGATATTCTTGCTGAATTTTTGTCCATAAGGCTTCTTTCTGGGCATCTTCTAAATGAGATAGCATGATTCCCGATTCTAAGAAGGAAAGCTCATGGGCTAAATCTGTTTTGTTTGCACTTTCCATTTCCGAATTCGTATCAAATAACACCAGTTTTTGTACCTGATCTCCAGTCGCTTTGAGTTGCTGAGCCATTTCAAAGGCAATCAATCCTCCAAAAGACCAACCAGCCAAAATGTACGGCCCTGCAGCTTGCATTTTCTTGATTTCCGCAATGTAACAAGCAGCCATGTCCTCCATAGTCGTATGGATTTCTTGCCCTGCTTCTAAGCCACTGGTTTGCAAGCCATAAACGGGCTGATCATCAGAAATGTGCTTCACCAAGTTGGCATAACTTAAAGCGGTTCCCATGATTGGTGGCACCAAGAAAATAGGCGTTTTGCTTCCTGTAGGCTTCAAGGGTACCAGCAACTGTGTTTTACTTTCCTGATGCATTGCTTGCTGAATCACTTGAGCCAACTGAGTAACAATGGGAGCTTGGAATAAAGCAGCAATTGGAAGATTTACGCCAAATGCCCGCTTGAGCTGATCGACCAATCGGACTGCCGTAAGTGAGTGTCCTCCTAACTCGAAGAAATTGTCGGAAGCGCCAATGCCTTGAATGTTCAGTAAATCCTGCCACAACGCAATGATTTTCGCTTCAATGGGATTGCTTGGAGCCACATAAGTTTCTTCAGAAACCGCAGCTTGATCTACCGCTGGCAATTGCTTGCGATCCACCTTGCCATTGGTGTTTACTGGGAATTTATCTAAGTGTACGAAGTAGCCTGGAACCATGTAATCTGGCAAGCTTTCTAAAATATGACTTCTTAAAGTAGCTGGACTTACCTTTTCAGAAGAAGTGAAATACGCACAGAGGTATTTGTCTGTTTTCTCTCCTTTAGCCAACACCACTGCTTGGCTAATGCTCGGATATTTTTCCAAGCAACTTTCGATTTCTCCCAACTCAATTCGGAATCCTCGAATTTTTACTTGATGATCTTTTCGACCTAAAAACTCCATTTGGTTATTTGGAAGCATTCGGCCTAAGTCGCCTGTGCGGTACATGCGACCGCCAAGCTTGTCATTGAACGGATCGTCTACAAATGCTCGATTGGTCTTTTCCGAATCATTGGCATACCCTCTTGCCACACCAACACCACCAATGTACAATTCGCCTACCACTCCTTTGGGTACAGGATGTTGATCTTTATCTAAGATGTAGAAGAAGTTATTATCTATCGGTTTGCCATAAGGAATACTTGGCCAAAGTTCTCCGACTTCATGGATGGGGAAGTAATTCGACCAAACTGTTCCTTCTGTTGCGCCGCCTAAACTGATGGGTTGGGCATTTGGGAAATGATTTTTGATGCGATCAGGAAGGTTCACTGGAATCCAATCGCCACTCATAAATACCAATCGCAAATCGTGCTGTTGGTAAGTCGGATCGGTCATTTCCAATTCACTGATCAGGTAATTCATAGTTGTGGGTACGGAGTCCCAAAAAGTGATGTTTTCGTTTTTTAGCAAAGTTTTGAGCTTGTCCACCATTTGTACATCCTCCTTGCTCGCCATCACTACCGTTCCACCTGCTGCCAATATTCCAAAAATATCGTAAACCGATAAATCAAAGCACATCGAAGTGATGAACAATAAGCGATCATCCGCATTTACTTTGAACTCCTTATTTACCCATTCTACCAAATTTACGGCCGAATGGTGCTCAATCATCACCCCTTTTGGTCGACCTGTAGAGCCTGAGGTATAAATGGTATACGCCAATTCAGTTGTATCTTTCTCCAAATTCAAATTATTGGAATCAAGGTGCTGGTAGGCTTCTTCTTTAATGAGGATGCATTTTACCTGATTGCTTTGCGAAATCTCATACTCCGCATCTAATAAGGCAAGGTTTACATTCGAGTTTTCAATGATGTAGCTTTGTCGATCGAGTGGGTAATCAGGATCAATCGGTACATAAGCAGCGCCTGCTTTGAGGATGGCAAACATGCCAATAATCATATTAAAATCTCGTGAAGCAATTAAAGCGACATTATCATCATTCTTAACCCCATGATTTAGTAAGAATCGCGCTAAAGCATTCGATTTTTTATTTAATTCTTGATAGCTCAATTCCTCACCTTTGCACCTTAATGCGGGATGGTTTGGTGTTTTTTCTGCTTGATTTTCAAAAAGTTGATGCAAGGTAGCTTCTTTGGAATAGGGTAGAATCGTATCATTAAATTGATACAATAACTCATTTCGCTCTTCTTCATTCAGCAAGACGGAAGGATTGAGCGCTTGCTCTACACCAGCCGCAAAGTGCTTGAGAATACGCATGTATAATTCCAGCGCATAATGCATTTCCTCATCTTCAAAATAAGCAGGTAAATACTTGATTTTGACCGATAGAACGTCAAAGGTTTTATCCACTTCTAAATCAAACCAGGTATTGGTCATCTCACCACCTTCTATGGCTTCGGCAGTTGCCAAAAGCGCTTCATTGTGGTACAGCTCATTGGTGATTTTTGCTTGCTCATGAATGTGAAAATCCGTAAAGTTCAACAAGCAATCGAAAATCGGATTTTCCTTGGAAGTCCGTTCGCCAATAGCCGCAGCAATATCGCCTAAGTGAATTTCATTGACTTTCGCTTTAATCAAGTATTGGTTCACTTCTTTAATCAAGGTCAAGCTGTTTGTCACATGTTCCACCTGAATACGCACAGGAACGGTATTGAGGAAGCATCCCAAAATTTTATCTGCATCCTGAATCGCTGGGCGATCGTGAGAAACTACTCCTGTGACTACATCAGTCTCCGAGCAAATGAGGTGCATTAAGTAGACATGCGCGGCCAAACAGATTGACTTGAGTGAAATGTGGTGTTCACTGGCAATGGCTTCCAATTTGGGCAACACCGCAGGATCAATAGGCTTTCGAATCATGCGAGACCCAGTGCTATTGCGTTTTTGCTTGCCCGCATAATTAAACGGCAACTTATTGCGGGTATAATCGGCCAAGGTGGTTTTCCAAAAATCTTGAACGTTTTCAGAAGTTTTTTTCCCTAAAGTAATCGCACAATAATCTTTGTACGTATGCCTCAGTGCAGGCAATTCTAAGGATTCATTTGCAATGAGTTGCGATAATTCCGTGTTGAAGGTACTCACACTCCATCCATCCAATACCGCATGATGAACCGTCCAAACCAAGACATAAGAAGTCTCAGCAAGTTGGAATAAGTGAACGTGCCACAGCAATTCACCATTGAAACTAATGCGTTCTGCCAAATCATTCTGCAAATAGTTTTTGATCACACTAATTTGATCCGCTTGTGCTTGTCCTCGGAGATCGGAAGTTTGAAGTGGATTCTCCAAGGTTTCTACCACCACCTTGATTGGTTCTGAAAAACTGGAACGATAATATAAGGTTCGGAGAATAGGATGTCGGACTAACAGCTTTTTAAGGCTGCTCATAAACAACTCCTGATTTGCAATTTCAATGGGATAGATGAACTGATCGTTGTAAATCGGTTCAGCAGGATTGAGTAGCGAAGAATAAATCATCCCTGTTTCAATGGGCGTGAAAGGATAAATATCTTCATAATTTTCTGGTAGCTTGTCTCCTTCTTCCTGTATAATCTTCGCTTTTAGCTCATCAATCTCAAGCATTCCTCGTTTCCAAGCCGCTTGCGTAGATTGCTCATAATCCGCTTCCTCAATTACCTGTTGCAAGCCTTCAATAGTTGGGTAAGCAAATAAATCTTTGACTTCCAATTGGAGGTTGAGTTGATCATTAATCTGAGCAATTACGCGCACAGCCTTGAGTGAATCACCTCCCAGAGCAAAATAATCATCGGTAATGCCTACCTGAGCCACTTTCAACACTTCTTGCCAAATGGCAGCGATTTGTGCTTCCTGCTCATTACGTGGTGGCACATAATTGGATGGTTCAAGCGAATCACTTTTCCAAGCTGGTAAAGCAGCTTTATCAATCTTACCATTTACCGTCAACTCAAAAGCTTCTACCTGAATAAAATGATTGGGAATCATGTATTCGGGAATGCGCTGTTGCAGGTGCGTTCGAATCGTTTGCGCATCGACTTCTTTCTCAGCAGTGAAATAAGCACATAAAGCTTGATCATCAGCTAGTTCTTTTACAAGGGCAACTGCTTCTTTAATGTCAGGATGACTTAGTAAGCTTGTTTCCACTTCGGCAAGTTCAATTCGGTAGCCTCTTAACTTTACCTGATCGTCTGATCTTCCCAAATATTCTAAGGTTCCATTTGGAAGCCATCGGGCAATATCGCCTGTTTTATATACTTTTCCCGTTTGAGTAATTGGATTTTGAATGAATCGCTCAGCAGTTAATGCCTCATTATTCAAATAACCTTTGGAAACTCCAATTCCTCCGATATACAATTCGCCCCAAACGCCAAAAGCTTGAGGTTGTACTTGCTCATTGAACACATATGCAACAGCTCCATCAATTGGATGACCAATGGATAAATCGTGTGCATCGCTCACCTGATTTACGGTACAACCTACCGTAGTTTCTGTTGGCCCATATTCATTAAAGATTTCGAGTTTAGCATTTAAAGCTTGAAGGGTTTGGATATGATGTGCTTGGAGCTTTTCCCCTCCTAAAATGACATGACTCACATTACTTTTCTCGATATTCAATTCCTGAATCATGCGCACATGTGAAGGAGTGAGCTTTACCGCATTAATGGTGCTATCGGGTTCCATGATTTGCCTCAAGGTCTTGCTCATATCTTGTTGCTCATTGAAGATATGAATCTGATCACCACGCAATAAGGTTGTGAACACACTCGTAAGTGTAAGGTCAAATGCCAATGAGGTGAACAAGGGAAAGTGGAATCCTGAATTTCCGCCAAAATAATACTGATTCGCCCAAAGCAAGTAATTACACGCATTTTGCTGGCTCACCACCACTCCTTTTGGATTCCCTGTAGAACCTGACGTGTAAATCACGTAAGCGGAATCCTCTCCTGTAGATACTACATTTAGGTTTTCTGTTGAGTCTTCTAAGGTTTCTAATTGGATATCAATTGCAAAGATATTGGGTGTCGGGAATTCCATATCAAAGAGCATTTCCGAATGGATAATGGCTCCTTTCACCTGAGCATCGTTTAAAATGTATTGGATTCTATTGGCTGGATATTGGCGATCGATGGGTAAAAATGCTGCTCCAGCTTTTAAGGTACCCAGCAGGGCAATGACGGCCTCAGGAGATCGCTCTAAGAGTATCGCAACGACATCATTGGCCTGTAATTGGAAATTTTCTTTTAAGAAGTGAGCCAATTGATTAGCCTGCTCATTGAGTTGCTGATAGGTCAAAATTTGAGTTCCCATATGGCAAGCAATGTGTTGCGGATTTGCCAAAGCCGCTTGTTCCACCAATCCCTGAATGCTTGCTCCTGCTCCCCACGCTTTTTGCTGGAAATCAAATTTTTGAATTAAATCTTGTTGAATATCCCCTTTTAGTAATTGAATATTCCCTAAACGTTGAGCAGCATCTTCAACGACTTGCTGGGCAATGTATTGGAAATAGTTGCCAAATTGAGCGATACTCGCTTCAGTAAATAATTCAGTGGCATATTCTACGGTAAAATCAATCTGGTTAGCCACTTCTCGTGCCGTAAATGTCAGGTCAAAACGCGCTGTCGTGCGCTCATGTGCGTAAGGACTTACCTTTAAATTTGGAAGCGTTAGCATCTCTTCCTCAATATTTTGCAAGTCAAACATTACATCGAATAGCGGATTACGGCTGGTATTGCGTTTGAGTTGTAACTGCTCTACTAAATCCTCAAATAAGAAATCTTGATGATCGAACGTGGTAATGGTGGATTCCCGAACTTCAGCTAAGAAATCAACAAATGATTTTTCTGGTTTAGGGAAGTTGCGCAAGGCCAACACATTGGTGAAAATTCCCATCATGTTTTCCATGCTCGCATGCCTTCTGCCTGCGGTGGACGTTCCTACAATGATATCCTCTTGCTGACTCAATTTGCTGAGCATGATTTGGTAAATCGCCAACAGCAGCATGTATAAAGATACATTTTGTGCTTTACACAACTGGTTTAAGTCTGTGGAAAGCTGCTCATCCAATGCAAATTGATAGGTAGTTCCCTGATGCGATTGAATGGATGGGCGCGGGAAGTCGTAAGGCAAGGTTAGATAAGGAATATCACCTTGAAAGCGATCTAACCAAAATTTCGATTGTGCCTGAATGCGTTCTTGCTGTGCTTCACTTTGTTGCCATACCGCAAAATCTTTGTATTGGATTTCCAGTTTGGGCAAGGCCTCTCCGTGGTAAATGTTAATAAACTCTTTGGTCAAGATGTTTTGCGTAACTCCATCGGTAATGATGTGATGCAAGTCTAACAGTAAAATATGCGATGGAACAGCCGCATTTTCCAATTGAATCAAACCTACTCGAATGAGTGGAGCTTGCTTCAAGTCAAATGGACGAATAAAGTTTTGGATGATTTGCTGAATTCCCGTTTCATCAGCAGCATCAATGGCAAACTGTTCAATAGCAGCTTGGGGTTCAGGATGAATGAGTTGTACAGGTTCACCATCCACCAAGTCAAAAGAAGTTCTGAGCACTTCATGGCTGTGTACTAAAATTTGGAAAGCCTGATGACACTTTTCCAAATCTAATTTCCCTTCCAATTTCAAAGCCAAAGGCATGTTATAGGTCGTTGCCTCTTTATCAAATTCATATAAGAAATAAAGCCTTTTCTGTGAAGACGCTACGGGATAATACGGACGTTCTTCCACCTTAGTGATGGCTTCGATTTCACTCCGTTTTGTCGTGCCGATTGCCTCAACCAGTGCTACGATAGTAGGCGTATTGAATACCGTTTGTAATGGAAGTTCAACACCAAACGCTTGCTGAATTTTGTTTACCAAGAAAACGCCTTTGAGGGAATTTCCACCTAAATCGAAGAAGCTCTGTGTGGTAGAAATGGCCTCAGCTTTTATTTCTAAAACCTCTTCCCAAATGGCTACTAATTGTG
>JBMYQA010000062.1:0-24987 GCA_049600855.1 Flammeovirgaceae bacterium
CCCTTCCTCATGTAAACATTTAGCAATTCCCCAAGCAATAGAGTGATCGTTAGCGATCCCGACTACTAGTCCTTTTTTTCCTTCTAAAACTTTAGTCATTGTTATTTCAACAACATCATTATTTAGACCTGTATTAGGATTATTTAGTTCAAATGTACTTCTCCATTTTGCTAAATGATCTAACCTGTAAAGTAGTAGCTGAACAGCATCTTCATTGTATCCATTAATACGTTTGAAAACAGGTTTTTCACTATTCGGTAGCGTTACCCAATATTGATTATTTTTAGCTAGAATTTGATATTGTGCCTCCTTTTTATCATTAGTTTGTTCGATAAAAGGTGAATTCTCATTCTTTAAAGCCTCTTGAGCAGCCTTAACACCAGCTTCTTCACCTGTAATATTCAGAAAAACTTTAAGTGGAGGAACAGGAATTTCAGTAACTTTAGCTTTATATACTTTGTCTGTATCTGAGGCATCTACTCCACTAATTTCCACGATTGATTTTTCTGTATAAGCGTCATCTACTTCTAATTCTCCTACAGCATTATCAATATTATTCATATCTGCATTTGATGCATTTTCATCAAATAGAGCGAGCTTCGTACCTATTTGTATACCATGTAATTCACCAACATTCATAATCCATCCTTCTGTAGCATCATGTACGACAGTATAATACTCAGGTTTAGGAAGAATGCTTCCATCTAAAAAGGATTTATATTTATCTACTTCATAGACTGCTTCTAACTGAGGATGTTGTTCATCTACTCGATTGTATACTTGCGTTTGTGCACGGGTAATCAGATCTACATAACTCAAATCGCCTTTGGAATCTTTTAAAACCTTAAGTAGGCTATTGGTGAAAATACCTCCTGGTTGACCGCCCATATTGGTTTCTTTGGCTGTTTCATTGTCTCTTGCTGCTGCTAACAAAATATGACGACCCATGGGTGGGTCAACTTGACCAGTGTCCTTATCCACTACATATTCTTGATAGCCCACATACGATTCTAATGGGCGTTCGGTATTTCCCACTTCTGCCATACGATCAAAGGTTTCTGAATCGGCATCGCGGGTAATGGAACCTGAATGGCAGCAATCGTAAAGCATCACGATATGAGGATTGCTTTGAGCGACTTTCCAAATGAGGTAAGAGAGTTCCTTACTGGTTAAATCAAAACCGCCTTCGATTCGGCTATCCCAACACACCATGGTTTCTACCAATTTATCTGGCTCTGAATGCCAAAATTCTTTGGGAGCAGGAACTTGGGAACCATGTCCACTGTAATGGATGAATACAATATCTTCTTCTTTGGCTTGTGTTAAATGGTTGAGAAATCCATCAATAATGTTTTGCCGTGTAGCATGTTCATCGCTTAATTCTTTGATATGTAATTCGAAGTTTTCTTCGTCAAAACGGCCTTCCAAATATTCTTTTACGGCCTTCATATCATTTACACAACCTCTTAGTCTGTGATGTGCAATCGGGTAGTTGTCAATCCCGATCATGAGGGCATAAACATTTTTTTTCATAAGGATTTTAGGTTGGGGTTTAAGAAGTTACCATCGTCTTGGTTAAGGGATTACCGTTTTACGCTTTACATCAAGTCCTTTTTCAAGGTAATCTCCGAACGCAAATCAAGTGAAGTATACATTGCTCACTTTGTACTTAAATTACTTGAAATATGTGGAGAAAATCAAGGTAAAACCGAGGAAATCCAATAACTTATTCACAGAATATTATTTTTTATAATCAATCACTATTTTCCATACAGGCAATTGGTTATCTTTAAGAACTTATGTAAGCCGATGAGTACCAATAACAATCTTCTCCGCCAAGCACATGAAGCAGTCATTAGCAAAAAAATTATTTGAAGCCTATTCTGAATGGGTAGAACCCGCCCTACAACATAGACGTTTTACCAGCTCTACCTTAAAGCCGTTAATTGAATCGCTCGCCAATGAACCTGATTTTGCGGTGGAAAATATTGGCTATTCCGAGGAACATCGAAACATTTACGAAGTTCGCTATGGGCATGGTCCTGTAAAGGTGTTGATTTGGTCACAAATGCATGGGGATGAGCCGACGGGTACCATGGCTTTGTTTGATTTATTTAATTTTTTGAAAACAGGAGGGAACGAGTTTGTTGATTTTCAGAATCTTAAAGAGCAGTTGAGTATTTATTGCATTCCCATGCTCAATCCAGATGGCGCCGAACGGTTTATTCGTTACAATGCGTTTGGCATTGATCTTAATCGGGATGCAGTGAGAAAACAAGCAAAGGAATCTCAACTGTTGTGGGAGCGCCTGGCAGCAATTGATCCTAACTTTTGTTTTACGCTACACGATCAAGAACGCTATTACAGTACTGGCCGAAATCGAAATATTGCCAGCATGTCATTTCTGGCAAATGCAGTCGATTTCGAAAACGCTGTACCTCCACATCGTAAAATAGCGATGCAATTGATCGTAGAAATGAACCAAGTGCTGCAATATTTTGTCCCCAATCAGGTGGGGCGTTATGTTGATGTAGGTACTTATGATGTAACTGCTTTTGGCGATAGCTTTCAGAAAGCAGGTTATCCTAGCATTCTTTTTGAATCAGGTGGTTATCGGAGAGATTGGGAACGGATGCAGCCTAGAAAGCTCAATTTTATGGCTTTATTAACCGCTTTTTATAGCATTCAGCATGAAGCGTATACAGCCATTGATGAAAAAGCATATTTCAACATTCCAGAGAATAAGCATCGACTCTATGATTTAATTTTATGGAACCTTACTTTTAAAGAAGGAGAACGAACGTTGTTGATGGACATTGGGGTTAATCGCGTTGAAAAAGATGAACGCGGACAAGCTTATTTTCGAGGGGAGTTGGTAAACTTTGGAGATTTGCAAAATCACAATGCTTACGAGGAATACGATTGTACAGGAATGGAATTGAGAATTGGAAAAGTCTCAAACTATAATGGAAACATTGAGCATACTGACTTTACCCGTTTTCACAAAGAAGGCATTACGACACTCATTCACCCATTTGAATCGAAGCAAGCCTTTGTGGGGCAAGCCATCAACTTGACGAATGATAAGAATTATCGAAGTCCAAAGAGTTTGAAAAGAGAAATGGAGGCCAATTTTTCCATTTGGCAAGGGGAAACCATTAAATATACCATTCTGAATGGATTTTTAAGGGATATGGAAATTGAGCAAGGGAAAATTAGGAATGGCTTGTGGGTGAAAACAAAGAAAGAATAAGTGTAATTTTAGTCAATGACTCTCTAGGAGATGCGCTTAGCTTTGATGCGATTGATTTCGATAGTTTAAAACTGAGTGACTTCATTGAGAAGGAATGGCTAATTTATTAGAAAAATAGCCAGTGAAATCGGAATCTATTCACTCGGTTATATTCTAATGTGGGCATAGGAACCTTCAAAAAACCAATTCCTTGTAGGAGCACTTTTAGGAATTTAGAATTGGTTTTGATTCTGGTTAAATCTATATCGGGACTAATGTACCACTGTTTGTAGCGCTCGAAGTGGGGAATAGGATTGCCATCATCATCAGCCGTTGGGTTATTAACCGCGCCAAGCATGCCATTTGCACCATAGCCCACAGCAATATTTAACCAGTCTGGTAATTTTGATTTTTTCTTGATGAAAGAATTGATGTTAGTTGAAATCCAATACGTTTGGCCGTTATAATCTTTTAACCAACGTTCGTTGATAGAGGCTCCCAGTTGATTAGGCCGCCACTGGGCATAGGGAGAATCTCGGTAAGACCATTTCATGGTGATGCGTTGTTCTTTCCAAAGCAACTCTTGTCCAATCGCCAAACCAGAGCCTGTAGTGTTGGCAATGACATCTCCGATTGAAAATCCCCAATCTGCTGAAAATCCATCAAAAATTTCTACCGAAGTGAGAAAGGCTAAACCGATGTTGCCGCCATACCAAATGGCTTTTTTATCGTCCACACCTGTCCAGCGCATGGCTTGGATACCAGCTCGCCCAACGTAGTAGGCAGTCGTAAAATGTCCAAGTTTATCCATGTATTCCCAGCCTGCATTATCATTGAAAAAATGGAAGGAAGAGCGTTCAAAATCACTATACCAAATTGACCCTAGTCCAACCATGGTAACCGCGTAGCCTGTGCCTACGGTTCCCAATACAATCCGCATACGTTTAGGGTTGTATGTAATGGAATCGGAGGCTATCGTAGTTATTTTTTGAGCAGCGCTGTGGCTACTTATGCCCCAAAAAAGGAGAAACAATAAGGTGTATTTTAGTTTCATGATGGCTTTAGGTTTTAGTTGCTACTAACAAGTAGTAATCAAATGGACCTGTTTTTTTTAAGAAAATGCGCTGATCAATTTGGCAATTTCGTGAGGTAAGCATTTGGGAATACTCTTCCAAATCATATTGATGAGGATGTAAAATATCCCAATGGATGATGCGATTAAAATGTTTCCACCACGTGCTGTTATGCGCATCAATACTCAAATAAATCTTACCGCCAGGCTTTGCCGAATTTACCAAATTATCCATGGATTGATCTAAATCAGATACATGATTGATGGCATTTAAACAGAATACATGATCAAAACGATTGGGGCTTTCAAAAGATTCCAAGCCACTTTCGATGAAGGTGGTAGTTGGGTATTGATGTTTAGAGAAGTGCTTTAGATCACGTTCATAGCTGCTTAATAAAGGATCTACTGCGGTAACCTGATAATCTTGAAGAATAATGAAAATTCCAGCGGGGCCACAGCCTGCATCTAAAATGGCATCTGCTGCGTTGAGCTGAAAGTTTTTAATGCTTGCCAGAAAGTCTTTCCAATAGTTGGTTTTATAATCCTGGTAATCTGCTACTGATTTTGCTTTCAGGTATTGCCGCCACCAACGAATCTCCATGAATTGGGCAATTTTCCACTTTATTGATGTTTGCATTTGCATGTTTCTTTCATTCGTTTGGTTTCCCCCAGATTTGGCTTATTCATTCCAATCACCTAGACTTTCTTCGAGTTCAGTGAGTTTTTTGGCGTAAATTGCTTGGAATGCCTCAAAGTCGCTTGGAGTCATTAAGGCTTCTAACTGTTCTAGGCCGTAAGCCGCATAGTCGGTATACGCTAATTCAAGGCAACTGAGCACATAAGCCTTTAATAATACAATACTCTCAGGAGTTTTGGCAAGCTCATCTACCAACATCAAGTATCCTTTTTCCAATTGATTTGCGGCTTTATACAAATCGTTGAGCCTGATGCGCACATTGGGGTGAAAGGGTAACTTTTCCATGGCTGTTAAGTATAGCTTTTCAGCCTCAGCAAAGTTTTTGCGTTGCGCTTGATATTCAGCCTGATAAAATTCCATCATACCGCTTTTCCCAAATGGGAAAGTTGCGGTACTTACTTTTTGGTAGAAATCATCATCCAACACTCCTTGGGCATGTGTATACCTCAAATAAGCCATTTGAAAGGTAGAATTTGCTTCATCACTAATCTCCTCTCGCGTGAGTAGCTGCATGTATTTAGCAGCGAGGTCTAAATTTCCCTGATCTAAGTAAACGTGTGTACGCTCTGCAGCGCTGGTGATTTTAAAGTTGACATCTTTAATTTGTTGGTAAATTTCATCAAACTCTTGATCCGAAATATCTTGCTGATGGTAATGCAAGTAGCGGTATCTTACCAAGTCTGGGGTGTTCTGATCTGCGAGTTTGAGTACCGCTAGGCTATCTTTCACTAAAAAACGAAGCATATCATGTGCAATGTTGCGTTCATCGGCATTGGCGGCATTGCTGAGTTGTTTCCACGTTTCGATGGCAGCGCTTTTATCGGCTAGCTCAGATTGGGCAATGGCTAAGTGGAGTAACGCTTGTTCATTCCCTTTGCGATGGGCATCCTTAAAATATGCAGCCGCTTTTTCATATTGATCATGTTGGAGCATGCGCAATCCAATTAAATTAGGAAAGTAGGCATTGTACGTATGTGCGGCCTTTTGTGCGCCTTTTAAAAAGGTGAATGCTTCGCTATATGCTCCTTTTTCGTATAGCATATTTCCAAGGGCAAAGTACAAGTATTTGTCAAACTGTTCCAAGTTTTGAGGAACGGTAAGTTTTTCTCTTAAAACCTGTAACAAAGAATCATTACCCGATTTATATTGATTGAGGGCATAATTGTACAAATAACAGAGTTGTGGAGTCGTTAATACAGAATCGGGTAACAACTCCAGGTCTAGCTGCTGATCAGTGGATTGACCTATTTTATTGAGATAGGCTAATTCATTACTTCTCGTTCCAATGTAATTGCGCGGTTTCCAATCGCTATACAATGAATCGATATCTTGCCTAAAATCATACTTTGTCCAGATCGAGAACAGATTACTTTCAACAACTTCAGGCATTTTGGCCGTTTTTCGTGCTAAATCGAAATAGATGTAGGCACTATCAGCTAAGTTGGTTTGATTGAATTGCAAGGCCAAGTTATTTAAGAGTTCGCCTGATTTGGGAAAGCGTTCTACCCCTAATTGGAGGTCAAACAAGGCTTCGTAGTAATCATTCTCTTGATTTTTGATGGCCGCCATTTGAGCATAATCGTAAGGGCGATAATCAAATTTTTGGGCTTCTTCAAAGAAAATATAGGCATCTAGGCGTTTGTTATCTTCTAAGGCAATGCTGGCAATGGAATAATTGGCTCGGTGTGAGTTTAGATCATACTGCAAGGCGAGATTATAGAATTGTTTCGCGCTGTACGAATCGCCTTCTACCCATTCTAAATCGGCTTGGCTAATGTAATAGGCAGAAAATCCTTGATAGAAAATGTAAAAGCCATTTCCTAACATAAAACCAAAGGCGACCAATACACCAAAAATCCATGACCAGGCATAGTCAATATTTAAGGGCTTAAACAGCACACGATGAGCTTTTTTCCCTGCATCAATGAGCGATTTAAAGTTAAAATAAACATAGGCAAAAAAGGCGAGTCCCATGCCAATGTGTCCATACATCACCACATCTTCACACATTTCTCGAAAGGAATCGTTGCCAGTAGCAATGGAAAAACTTAATGTGCTGGCTGCAATAATCGCCATTCCAAGGTATACAAAAGCACCTGTAGGGGCAAATGGAAAAAGCTTCATGTAGTGTGTCTCTTCGCGATTGCGAAATCCCCAGATGCCTAAAAGTGTGGTAATAATCAGGAGCATAGCTGGGTTTAAATAGTAGATGTCTAGATCGTAGCCGTAATTCAAATGGGCAAAGGTGTAGATGAGGTTGAGGATATAAAATACACTCAGCAAGATGAATCGAATGGTTCGTCCGCCTATTTTTCCAGAAGAGTTGGTTACGATGAAGGTAATGGCTCTCACCATTTCATGACCATTTAGTAAGCAAAAACCAGCCAACATCAATAAGGGAAGCACGATGGAGTAGCTCGTTGCTTGCATGACGGAATGATTTAATTGCGTGTTTTCGCCGATATACCACATGAAACCACCTATAATGGAACTGTATACGAGTATTCGGAGAAAATAAGAGGTGTTTTTGAGTAGTGATTTGAATAAGTAGCTGACTGCTGCAACTACGGTAATCATAATGAGTGTGAGCGATTTGTCATCTACTTTGTTGGTGACTCGATTCAGCTCTAAGCTCATCACGGCAATGAGGAAGACTACAAAGGTAATACCTCCTGCATACCAAGCGAGGGGCATGTCTGAGATAGCGGTTAATAGGAGTATACAGCCAATCACTAAACCAGCTAAATGGAGGTAATAAGCAAGGTGATTGATTTGGAGAGGTGTGGCTTTAAATTCTTCGACTAGGAGGTAGGCATCAGCATCAATGGTGAATTCAAAGAAGTTTTTGGTGAAACGGTCAAGAAGTACTTTCACAACTTCCAATTCACCCTCAGGATACCACTGCATGATGGCGCCATCGCCAATCCAAGCACTATAGCCCAGTAGGGCTAAAAACGCCAATAAAATTAAAAAAGATAAACTATATAATAGTCGATAAGGTAACGGCCAATTAAACCAAAAAAAGAATCTATTCATTTGAGGTTGTTGTTATTTCAACTTGGAGGTTATTTCCAAGAATTTGTTTTACCTCAATTCTCACTGAAATGAAGTACTTGAAAAGGTAAAAAAAATCCTTTGGAAGCAATCGAATAACCGCCTGCAAATGTATAAAATTCAATTCACTAGTCGGGCAATTTTTTCGTAAAGCATGTTTTTATCGAAAGGTTTGGAAATGTAATCATCCATGCCCGCAGCTAAACATTTTTCTGCTTCTCCTTTAAGGGCAGAGGCCGTCATGGCAACAATGGGAATGTTGCTTTTGGGCGGAACTAGCTCTTTGCGAATAATTTGAGTAGCTTCATAGCCATCTAATTCAGGCATATGCACGTCCATAAGTATGAGTGCGTAATTCTTGTCTTTGAGCATTTCAACGGCCAATCTGCCATTTTCAGCAATATCAACCTCATAGTCCCACTGATTGAGTAAAGTGACGACTAACATTTGGTTGACATCGTTATCTTCTGCTAATAAAATGCGCTTATTCGCTCCTTTTGAAATTTGTCCGTTTGCCATTTTTGAGTCATTAGTCTCCATAGAGGCAATCTCTTGCTCTTTATTCTTTTTATACCAGATTTCAAATGAGAAGGTACTTCCTTTGCCAAGTTCACTTTCAAGATACATCTTTCCATCTTGAAGTTCAACCAAGTTTTTACAAATTGATAGTCCTAATCCCGTACCTCCAAACTTTCTGGTCGTATCTCCTGAAGCTTGTGTAAAAATGGAGAAAATATAATCAAACTTATCGCGAGGAATGCCAATACCTGTATCTTTTACCCAAAAGCGTATTTTAATGCGGTCAGTAGTTTCTTCGAGTAGTTTACCTCCAATCGTTACAGAACCCTCAATGGTAAACTTAATGGCATTGCTAAACAGGTTCAAGATAATTTGATGAAAGCGCACAGAGTCGCCAATAAAGGTGCTTGGCAAATCGGATGACAATTCTTTTTTAACTGTGAGTTTTTTTTCTTCCCATTTTGGTTTAAGGCTAGCAATGACTGTATCCACCTCGCGTTCAAGATTGACCACACTTTCCTCTAAAATCAATTTCCCTGCTTCAATTTTAGAAAGATCGAGAATATCATTAATAATGACCAATAAATTATCGGCAGAAGATTTAATGATATCGAGGTATTTTTGTTGTATCGAATCTAACTGAGTCGATTTGAGTAAATCTGCCATGCCAATTACGCCATTCATTGGCGTACGGATTTCATGACTCATATTGGCTAAAAATTGTTCTTTCACTTTTGCCGAATACTCCGCATGTTCTTTTGCAGTAGTGAGGGCTTCGTTTTGCTGTTGGATTTGGGAAATCATTTCATTGAAGCCATGAGCTAGAGTACCAATTTCATCGGTTCGTTCTTCGCCTTGTACACGGATGGAAAAATCTTTATCCAAGGATATTTTTCGAGTGGTTGAGGCTAAGCCGAGAATAGGTTTGGAGATGATGCGTTGCAGTTGTGAAGAAATAAAATAGGTTACTACAATAGTTGCCAAAAACATGAGTAAAAATATCCCTGAAAGTCGGGTATAGCGTTCATAGATTGCGTCAAGCGTTGTTTTTAGATATATCGTACCGTACTTTTCATTTTCTGAACGAATGGGCACGTACACTTCTAACGTATTCGCAGATAACTGGAACAGTTGGGCACTTTCCTTGTACTCAGGCATGAAATTGCTCTTTAACTTCACAGGATTGTTAAAGAGAATACGACTAATTTCACTTGGATCATTCCGCATAGCCTCATCTACTAAGGAATAGTCGTAATCTACGAAGAGTTTGTTATCGCGGTCAAATACACAGCCATAAACCACTTGATCTTCCACCATTAACAGGCGATACAAATCTTGTTTAACAGGAGTTTTGGCAAAGGCACCTAGAGAAGCGGTACTATTATTACCAATGAGGTTGGCGAGTTGAAGGGTATCACTGGTAATTTTATTTTTGAAGTAGAAAAAGTCAAAACCTAAGAAAATCGCAAAAGCCAAAAAGAGAGAGACCGTACTTACAAAAACGGTAATGAGGATGATCTTAAAGCGAATAGATGCGTTTCTTATTTTTTGAATCATGGATTTTCTGTTGGTACAATCTCATTGGCAATATTGAGCAAACGGTTATCGAGAATAACACCCTGATCACTTGCAGCATCCCAATTTACATTAAAGGTGTAATCTTCCAAAATATTTATGATTCCTCCTTTTTTGCAAAAACTATCGATGCCATCACCCATAGTGAGTACGGCTGACTTTTTAAAGTTAAAACTATTGATGTATTCTACAATCTTCTGGATGTTATTTCGCTCAGATTTACTGATAAAAATGATGTGAGAGCCCCGTAAGTTTCTGATATCAGAAGCTCTCCGTACTTCGAAATAGTACTTTCCTTGTACTGATCTACCTCGCAATACATTTTCAATAACTTCACCAAATGGGTCAGATCCTAAAATAGTCAAAATAATTTTATTTTGCTTACGATCAAACATCCGCTCTGGCCAAACACAGTGGCGAGCAAAGTTAAGGATTAAACCAGCTTTGATTTCATATTCCGTGTATTGTGCTTTAGCCTCATTCGGACTGCCCGCAAATAGTATGAGGGCTAAGCAGAAAGTGGATATAATATGTTTCGCTATTGTTTTCAAGCTTGAGTTATTTGATCTAATTAATCGAAACCACCTAGAAAAAATTGACAGTTTCATGATGTTGCTAATTGTTAATTGGAAACTAGAGCTGACTTTCCTCATAGAGATAAATCGTGATTGTATTCAGTGCCTCACCCATGTCTTTCCTTTTCTTTAGTTGATGATTCATAACTGATCGTACACTAAAAAAATCAAGGATGGCATTTACGCGCTCATTGGCTAGTTCTCCGCCATTTGAGGGATAAGATAGCTCTAATCTTAACTCGTTATCAGTTTTTAGTAGTTCTCCAAGTTTATTTAATTCTTGTTGCGTTTCTTCATTTATCAGTGCTTCATCAGCATTAAAGAGCACAGAATGACTCAGGACTAACTTGCGGTTATTTTTAATGCTGCCTGCAAAAACAATGTCTTTTCTTAATACGGGGCGTTCGAGTTGCCTCAAGTCTTGAAGTGTCCCATTATTGATAATGTCGTTGATTCGTTCAACAATGGGCGTATAGTAAGGATCGGGCCCTGTTTTAGATGGAAATGGTGTTGTATCATCTAATTGATTCAATGGTGTCGTCTTTTTTTGTACATCTTGAGCATCAATAATTCGGGCAATAATGATATCTAACGCATCGTACCTTGATGAGCGGCCTTCAGGAGCTTCATCAATTCTTTTTAAGGAATAATCAGACGATTTTACATTGGGCTTTTCACCTATCTTTTGTCCAAATAAATTGAAAGACTCAATAACGATGTGTTTATTTAATTCGTACGAATAGGCTTCCTCCGGTAAAGTGATGTCAATGGTATGATCATAATCATCTCCTGTTAAAATATGCACTTCATAGGTTTTTCTTGGAGCAAGTATCATGAAATACTCACCAGTTTCTAAGTCAGGGTTATATACATACGATTGTTCTTCGTGCGTATGTTTATCATACACTTTCAAGCGCGCTTCTACTAACTTATTATCCTTTTCAATGGTGAGTTTTCCTTTCACCATAACCATTGGGTTACTCTTCTCTGGCTTAAAGATGGAAATAATATCAGTAGAGCCGATGGATTGAATTTCATTTCGATTTGAAGATAAAAAGGAATACTTTCCATCGGTACGTTGCACAAAGTAATCGTCATCAAAAGTGCTATTGATGGGATAACCCAGGTTGACAGGTTTATTCCATTGGGTATAGTTTTTTATCCGCTTACTTTGAAAAATATCTAGTCCTCCCATGGAGTTATGGCCATCAGAACTGAAATAAAAGTACTTTTCTCCAGGAAGCATGAACGGATTATCCTCGTCGTATTTGGTATTAATGGTGGGGCCTAAGTTGATCGGAGTTCCCCAATCTTTGCCATCTTGAAGGGAAACGTAAAGATCAAAGCCTCCATAACCATTTGGGCGATTGCTCGCAAAGTAGATGGCTTTCCCATTTTCAGCGAAACAAGCGCCTCTTTCATCATATCGCGAATTAATGGTAGAACTGAGTTTTTTAGGCGGAGTCCATCGTGAGCCTCTATATTTTGAAATGTAGAGATCGCCATTATTCAAATCGCTGCCGATGAATAAGAGCAATTCCGAACCGTTAGATCGGAACGAGAGCGGAATGACCTTCTTGCCTTTGAGCCCCTGTGGGTAAGGAAAATCCCAACTAATTCCTCTTGGGTAAGCCATAAACACATCTTCATGACCACTCTGTAATTCTTTAGGGATAAATATATTTTTAGGATTTATGACCAAGTCTACCGTCTCAGTAGGTCGATCAGAACTAAACATGAGTAATTGACCATTTGGACGTACTAGTGGAGCATAATCGTTAAAAGAAGTGTTGGTAGGCGGGCTAGCAATTTCAACTTCTACTTCTTTTTCATCCA
The DNA here is from genome assembly GCA_049600855.1 of Flammeovirgaceae bacterium. Lineage (GTDB taxonomy): Bacteria > Bacteroidota > Bacteroidia > Cytophagales > Flammeovirgaceae > JBMYQA01. The sequence goes on from JBMYQA010000062.1 coordinate 12,561, forward strand.
TCTTCAGAATTTCGATGCCATTATAGCACATCTCAATGAGGCGTTCTGTATCAATAAATACCAGATTGAAGTTACGTTCATCCTTTTTATAGGATTCGAACATATCGATGGCTGCCTCAAATTTATAGGTGTAGTGGTAGAGCCTGCCGAGGTAATAGTACACTTCTGGTGGCACCTTTTCATTTCGGTATTTTAGTGCATATTGTAGGTATTCAATGGCTTGCTCCTTTTGGTTAGGGGAATGGTAATAACAAAGCCCCAACTTATATTTTAAGTAAGGAGCGTTGAAAATTCGCCCTTCTAAGTTTTTATAATTCTCTAAGGCCGCACCGTAATCTTGATTGTTAAAAAGGTTTTCCGCCAAAATCATTTGGGGATCATCTTCTAACGATTGCCCGAAAGAGAATAAGCTTAATGCCATAAAATAGCATAAACCCAAGAATATTTTAAATTTTGTTTTTGACATGCTAACGAACAAAATGACGATAAAAATATTGCGTAGTCGCTTTTGATAGTATTGTTCATTAGGCAAAGGAAACCATAACCACTCTAATTGGAGAGAAACCCTTTATCCCATTCTAATTTATGACTTCAAAGTTAATCAAATTAACGAAATAACGTTGTTAGCCAAGCAAATAAGCTTTAATTCGAAGCTTGTATTGATTAAAAAGGTTTAATTGATGTTAATTGATTGCGACTAGAAATTTAAAGTAGTACGATTAGATTGATGAAAACATTGTATGTTGCAGAGAGTATTATTCCCAATAATCGGGAGTTTATAGTAGGACGACCTTAGAAGGTACCAGAAGCATCAAACTTCATAATGAGCACATCTACACCACTGACTACTTTAGCATCTGTGGTTCCTACAACAATGAGTCCTCCATCTTTTGCTTCCACAATATCAAATGCTTGCTGGTTATGTTCGCCTCCAATGGAGCGTTCCCATACCTTATCTCCATTTGGGGTCATCTTTACTAAAAATATATTTAATTTTTCTGTACTGATATTTTCATAATCTTCATTGGCTTCAAACACTTCAGTGTAACCAGCCATCACGATATTGCCATCTGTAGTTTCAATGAGTGCAAACGCTTCATCTGTGCTGAGGCCACCAAAGTTTTTACTCCAGAGCTGTTTGCCCATATTGTCGATTTTGACTACCCAAGCATCAAGGCTTGCCACGGCAAAAGAGTAGGTATAACCGCCTAATAAGTAACCTCCATCAGAAGTGGCAATAATGGTATTTCCCATTTCATTATTCTTTCCACCATAAGCATTTTTCCATGCTACCGTGCCATCTGTTGTAATGTGTAAGGTCATGATATCCCAACGGCCTTTGCTAAAGCCTTCTTCATAACCAACGCCTTCGGTATTGCCAACTATAGTAAAGCCATCTCCATTACGAATGATGTCGATTCCTTGCTCGTTGCCACTTTCCCCATAGGTTTTATTCCAAACTTCGTCACCATTTTTATTAATACGGACAACTAGGATATCACTAGCAGCGTCGTCACTAGTAGAAATGGTTGTTCCTACAAGCATGTAACCGTCTTCGGTTTCTAATACAGCATTTGCTTCGTCAATCGTTTCCTCTCCGCCAAAGGTTTTATTCCACAACTCTTCTCCTTGGGCATTAACCTTAATCGCCCACATATCTTTTATATCGGGAGAATAACCGTAAGAATCGGAGTGGCCGACAACTAGGAAACCGCCGTCTTTGGTTGCGATGATGTCATTCGCTTCATCGGTTTCGTCTTCACCATAGGTTTTTTGCCAGAGAGTTTCTCCACTACTATTTACTCTTACTAGAAGCATGTCGGTATCACCCATTCCATAAGAGGCACTTCTACCAGCCACCAGAAATCCTCCGTCTGATAACTTGACTACTTTTCGTGCTGCGTCAAAACTTTTTCCACCGATGACTCTATGAAAAGAGCTCGTCGCTTTTTTTGTTGTGTTTTTTTTATGGTTAGCAAGGGCGGCTGTACTTACGAATAAGAGGGCCAAAAGAGTCACATAAACAATTCTCATTCTTCTAGTAATTAAGTTAATTGGTCTGGTTATGTGTTAATTCAAGATGAACCACAATCATTTTGATTAACGAATAACTAGCAGTTTTAGGTTTGTTAATAGAAAGTGAAGGTTTAGGTTTTTCGATAAATCAGGAGTATTTCCTGACAAAAAGCCTTAAATATACCGCAAGCCCTAAACCATTATACCCAAATATAGCATTTGGCAAATCAAACTTTTGCTATTTATTTTACTATCTAACGTTGTTCTTTACCAATTTGTATGAATTTACATCAATTCCATGAGTTATTTAAACAACAAATATGCCTATTACCCGAAAAATGCCTGTTTTGGCCTGCAAAGGGAATGTTAATAATTGCTGATGTACACTTAGGGAAAGTGATGCATTTTCGAAAAGCAGGCATTCCTGTGCCTACTGCACTCATAAAAAGGGATTTAACGGCATTAAAAAAAGTGATTTTAGATTGGAATCCCAGCCGTGTAATCTTTTTAGGCGATTTGTTCCACAGCCACCTGAATGCTGAGTGGCATTTATTTGAAGCATTTTTGGAGCAATTCCCTACCTGTTCTTTTGAGTTGGTATTAGGAAATCACGATGCCTATTCAGCAGATTTTATGCAAGCGAAGCTATCCGTTTATCAAGAGCACTTAGTGATTGATCCATTTGTATTTACACACATTCCGCTTGAGTTGCATGAAATTCCCGAAGGTGCCTACAATTTGAGTGGACATGTACATCCAAGTGTAAAATTGGTAGGGCAGGGGAGGCAACAGCTGCAATTGCCTTGTTTCTATTTTGGGGAGAAACAGGGAATTCTTCCCGCATTTGGTGCATTTACAGGTTTTGTGCCGATTCAGGTTGGTAAAGGAGATACCGTATTTCCTATAGCAGAAGGGCGGGTAATGCAAGTCTAAACGGGTTTTAGGCTATTAATTTATGGGCTTCTATGTATATTTATACAAATGCTTTATTTGTGCCCATCTGATCATGATTATTAAGCAATTTCCAGATCTTACGTGGATAAAAGAACAAGCCAACTCCTTTTTTGAGCGCCAACGTTCTGTGGATGGCATTGTTTTACCTCATCGGGGCTGGCCGAGTGTTATCTTGAACGCCACCACCCAAGAAGCGTATCGTCCTAATATTCGAGGTCCCATCTCAATTTTTATGAACATCCGTGGAAAATCGCGGTGTGGGGTTAATGGCAGGCTTGTTGGGGTAGCAGAAGATGATTTCTTTTTAACCAATCAACATGAATACTATACCTTAGAAATTGAGAGTAAAAGTCCTGTGGAGTTATTTAATATTCACTTTGGAGAGCATTTTACACAAAGCCTTTATGCGAGTTTGGTTACTAAAGCAGATCAATTATTAGATTTTAATGAAGAACAGCTACATACTCGTCCCATTACGTTCCAAAGCCGTTTGTATCGTAGAGATTCGATCTTTAATCAATTGATCACAGCGCTTTATCAAAATCATCAAGCGCAGTTTGACTCGTTGTTGTTTGAAGAGCAATTGACGAATCTATTAACTTATTTATTGAGTAAACATCGAGAAGAGTTACAGAAAATATTGCGTTTACCTTTAACCAAACAGGCTACGAAGGTGGAATTGTATAAGCGTTTGACCTTAGTAGTTGATTATATGAGAACTTATTTTTCGCAGCAACTTTCGTTGGATGAATTGGCGCAAGTAAGTTGTTTATCAAAACATCATTTCTTAAGGCTATTTAAAGTAGCTTTTGGGATTACACCACACCAATATATTTTGCAACTTCGAATGGATAAGGCTTGTCAGTTGCTAAAAAATAGTCGCTTGAGTATTCAAGAGATTGCAATGAGTGTAGGCTTTGAATACGCGAATTCATTTAGTCGATTATTCAAAAAGAAGATAGGCATTTATCCAAATGCCTATCGGAATGCTTAATACCAACTTGGTTAAAAGTTGTAGGCGATTTCTATACGCGGAACAAACTCAGTTCCATATAAATCATCCACTTGATTATAGCTTAAGTTATAATACAAAAAGATGTTTAGGCTGATGACCTCATTTTGAGGAATGTGATAACCGAGTCCTGCTAAACCTGCTTGGCGCCAGCTTCGAATACCAAAAGGATCTTCAAAGCTTACGCGTTCGTATTCAGCAGCTAGTAAAATGTTTACGGGGAGTTTGCCTCTAGCAAATACCCTTCCTCCAAAGTTGTGCGATGAGCCTTCTACTAATCTAAAGTTAAACCATTGGTACGTCGCACCAAGTCCCATAGAAAATATCTCATTGAACTTATATCCCACATTAGGCGATACGCCGAGCAAGAGGTATTGATTGGTTACATTAAAGTCTAATCCGCCAGAATAGTATAAGCGTTCCCCGAGTGGTACTTTCTCTTTATCGGTTTCGGTGTCGGTGGCGCTATTTTGGCCGTATGCTTGAAAAGTGGTTAATGCTAAAAATAAAACTAAGATTCTATACATAGTTGTACGGTTTTATTGAAAGAGCTATGAGGTATGCTAAAATAATAGCAGGTCATTTTTGATTTAAGATTGCTTATTTTGACTAACCTCAGAATCATATTTTTTTAACGGCAAAAGTATTTTAAGAATTCATTTCCTCAAACACCTTGTTGCTAGTATAGACAAAAAACAACAGGTTTATGTCATTGAATTGTCATAAGAAGTCACGAATATTTTAAGTAAATACCTCATAAACCAAAAAACGATTGCTTGTGGCAATCGTTTTTAATACTTTTTATGATCATAGATTAAATCTTAAATCCAATTACCAAAATATCATCGGTTTGCTGTTCGCCTTCCATCCACATCTCAATGATTTCTTTCATGGTATCTCGTTGTTGTGCCATGGGTTGATCGTGGATGCGATACAGCAAGCGTTTAAAGTTTTTCAACATAAACTTGCGACTTTTTCTTCCGCCAAACTGATCTTGGTAACCATCAGAGAAGATATAAAATGACGTTGGTTTATACTCTGAAGATGATTCATTGATCAATTCACCATCTTCACCAACCAACAACTTGGCATTTTGTTGGAGTTTGATGGTATGCTTGGTGAAAATACGTTGTTGTTCACGCTGTAAACCGCCAATTGGCATTTTATCCCCACGAATGGTGTGCATTTGTGGTTCTCCGTTTTCATCTTCCTGAATGTACACTAATGGATTTTTCGCTCCTGCAAACTCCAACACTTGTTTCTCCTTATCGATCACACAAAGTGCCATGTCCATGCCATCTCGGTTTTCCGTTTCTTTTTGACGAAGCGAAGAACGCACTCGACTGTGAAGCTCATTGAGAATCATATCAGGAGATTCGATATTGAGATCATTCACAATCTCACTGAGTAGGTTGTTTCCAATCATACTCATAAATGCTCCCGGAACACCGTGACCTGTACAATCTACTGCTGCAATGAATAGTTTCTCCCCCTTTTGACTGAACCAAAAGAAGTCACCACTTACAATATCTTTAGGCTTAAATAAGACAAAGGCATCACCAACAGCATTTTCAATAGTCGAACGGTGTGGAAGAATGGCATTCTGAATACGCTTTGCGTAATTCATACTGGACAGGATTTTCTTATTACTCTGTTGAATCTCCTTATTCTTATCTTCAATTTGCTCGTAGGCACCTGCATTATCTAAGGCAATTGCTGCATAAGCCGCTAAGTTTCGAAGGATATTGATATGGTTTTCGGTGTAAGCATCTTTTTCATAGCTCTGTACCGTAAGTACACCAATTGCTTTTGCTTTGGTAATCAATGGTAAGTAAATGATGGAGTTAGGATATTCTCCATACTTTGGAGGCTGCATATCGGGAACATAATTCACATATTCCGTCATCGCGTTATTGGTAAATACCTCCTGATTGCGTTTAATACACCAAGCAGAGTAATACTTAGAATCATCCAATTCATGATAGAATACTGGAAGTTCTTTTCCTCCTTCAATTGCTCCAACAAAGGCAATTTGCTGTAAATTCTCTTGATAAATTCCTACACCAAATGCCGTAGCATCCATTAAGTTATTCACATTATCGTACAAGGTGTTGATTAGTTTGTCCATCGAAAGCAAACCTGTCAACTGTTGACCAATCTCAGAAAGTAGTTTGATATTATTAAACGCCTCTTCAATGCGGTCTTTTTGTGCAGCCAACTCCGCTGTACGCTCTTTTACCTTGTTTTCTAGGTTTTGATAGAGGAGGGCGTTCTCCAAGGCAATGGTGGTGTACGTGGCTAAGTTCTGTAGTACATTTACATGGTATTCGGTATAGGCATATTTTCGGAAACTTTGTACCGTAATTACCCCAATTCTACCATCTTTTCCTTTCAGCGGAATGTAAATAATGGAAGCGGGTTGCTCTCCTGCAACCGCAGGCTTAATCATCTTGATGTAGCGAGAATAATCTCGAATGAAGTCATTAATGAGTACTTCTTCCTGAGTTTCATGGGTGTAAACCGCTAATCTATTTTTATCTTTTACATCTATAGCAAATGGTGGAAGGACTTGTCCATTTTCAATGGCTCCTTCAAACTCAATCATCTCTGTTTCCTTATTATACAAACCAATCCAGAAAACTTCGGCATCCATCAGGTCATTTACACTGCGATACACGGTAGATACAATTTTCTCCACGGATAAATTCGAAATAATGCTTTGTCCTACTTTCCCTAACAGCTTCATGTTTTCGTAGGCTTCTTCTGTTTTTTCGAACTGCTGCGATAATGCTAAGCCTCTTTCCTCAATCAGCTCCTTTTGTTTCTCCATTTCTTTAGAAGCCAGTCGGAGTTTTTTGAAGTTTTCAGCATTATCCAAGGCAATGGCCACATAGGTAGCCATACTTCTCAAAATATCGCAATCGTAACGGTTATAGGCATTTTGTGTAAAGCTTTGTACTGTGATTACCCCAATCTTTTTGTCCTTATTAATCAGTGGGAAATACAGAATGGACTCAGGTGCTTCGCCGATATTGGGAGCCAACCTTCGTTTGATGTATTTCTGGTAATCATCTGCCATATTATTGATTACCACTTCTTCCTGATTCTTGAAACACCAAATTGAAAGGCGATTGTCATTGTCTAGCATGTCGTAGCTAGTTGGGTAAGTAATGCCTTTTTCAATAAAACCAGGGAAGTCAATACGATTTTCTGCTTCATTGTAGATACCAATACCAAAACCTTCAGCGCTCATCAATTTATTTACACTTTGGTAGGTGGTTTCAATAATTTTAGAGATAGAAAGGTGTGCGGTCACTTCCTGACCAATTTCGCCCAATAGTTTTACCTTATTTAAGGCTTGCTCGATTAATTCTTTTTGTTCAACGATTAATCGACTACGCTCTTGAATCTCCTTACTCTTCTCTTGTAACTGTTTGTTGGTTTTTTGTTTGTTTCTGAAAAGGCGATACATAAAGAAGGCAAATACTAAACCTGCAATCACAGAGGCAATCAAAATCCAATCGATGATTTTTCTTCTTTGCAACTCTCCTTCACGTAACTCATCTTGTTTCTTTAATACAGCAATTTGTGCTTTTTTCTGCTCATTATCGTAGTAAAGTTGGAGCTGAGCGATTTTTTCAGCACGATCAGAATAAATGCGTTCTTGAAAGTTTAGGTGTTCCTCTAGGTAATAAAAGGCTTGTTGGTAATCGCCTTTCTTCTGATAGGCTTTGTAAATGTTTTTCAATACAAAAACCAGAATATCATCATACGTTGAGCCTGCTTCACGACAACGATCGTAAGCGATTTTTAAGTTTTTGATTGCGTCTTCATATTGCCCACGGTGATAATGGACATCTCCTAATACCTGAAAACCAAAGGTTTCTTCAAAGTGCGCATTTAATCTTTTTGCGTCAGCCAATTCCCTTCTAATGTAGTATTCTGCTGAGTCTAATTGGCGGGTAAGTACATATACCTCCGCTAAAGTGGCGTAGTTGTACAGTAAGGTACGCTCATTATTAATGGCATTGTTAATGGCAATGGAACGGTGTAGCCAACTTACCGCCTCTTCATAAAGACTTAAGTTTTTGTAAGCACTACCGATATTGTTGTACAGGGTTCCTTTAGCAGCATCGTTACAAAAGGTATCTAAGTCACATTGATCAATGGCTTTGAGTTGGAACTTTAATTCGTTGTCAGGATCTTGTAAACGTTCGTAGTCTCTTGCAATAGCCGCAGCCGCTGTTCGAATGCGATTGGGATCATTATTCTGCTCTGCTAACAGTAACGCTTTAGTATTAAATTGCAATGATTCGGAATGGTGGCTGATATTAGCCATATTAATCGCCATTCTACGATAGGTCACGAATATATTTTGGAAGCGATTTTCTTTTTCGTAATAAGTAATTGCTTCTTGATGATACTCATTGGATTCAGAGTATTTTTGATCCAACGCTAAAGCTCTTGCTTTGGCAGTAAGCAAAAGTCCATGCCCAAAATCATAATCTGCTTCAATAACAAAGAGTAAGCCCTCATCTGCAACTTCGATCGACTTTGCCACATCATTTGCAATTCTATATGCATCTGCTAGCCGACTAAATGTCAATACCTTATCCGAATCAGCCATCACTTGAGAGAGTGCCTGAGTCAAACTATCTATCCTTGCATCTTGAGCAGAAAGGGGGAGCGTAAGTGTAAGTAGTAAGAGTACGCTATAAATTGATGATCGTATCATTGCTTCTAGTTAAATCTTTCAAAGTTGGCTTTATCGTGTGGTTAGTACAATTAGAACGCTCAATGGCATAAAACAAATATCTCCATCTTGTAAATAAACAAAAGAATTTGGACTAATTGAATTAAATGTAGGATTATGTAGCGAAATTATTCGATAAAATAATAGGTCTACAGTCATCTTTTAACCATTATTTGGTCAGATGACTGTAGGTTTTACTAAAATAAGAAAAAAAATCAAGTATGAAGTGGGTAAAATCGTATTAATTTAACTGGAAATACTAACTTAGAAAAATTCAATTTTGCTCTAATAAGACTACGTTTTCCACATGATGTGTATGTGGAAACATGTCAACGGGTTGAATCGCTTTCACTTGATATTTAGGAGCTAATAATTGAATGTCTCTAGCTTGAGTAGCGGGGTTACAACTTACATATACAATTCGCGGAGCATTCAGTTTTAAAAGCATCTTAATGACATCTTCATGCATACCTGCGCGTGGAGGGTCGGTAATTACCACATCTGGTGCAGGGTGTTTGCTAGCAAAGTCATCATCCAGTACTTTACGCATATCTCCAGCATAAAATCGCGTGTTTTTTAATTGATTCAGAGCTGCGTTTGCTTTTGCATCCTCAATGGCTGCATCAATGTACTCAATGCCAATCACCTCCTTAGCCTTTTTAGCCACAAACTGCGCAATGGTACCGATTCCTGTGTATAAATCATATACCACTTCTGCTCCTGTCAGTTTGGCAAAATCTCTGGCTACTTTATACAACTGATATGCCTGCTCGGAGTTCGTTTGGTAAAATGATTTGGGCCCCACCCTAAACTGTAAATCCTCCATCGTTTCTGTGATATAAGGTTTACCAGCAAAATGATGGAAGTTTAAGTCCGCATAAGAATCATTGAGTTTGGTATTGACGATGTATTGCAGGGAGGTGATTTCTGGAAACTTCTCTTGAAGAAAGGTTAACACCTCACTAATCAGTGATTTATTGTTTTGTCCCACAATAAGAATGACCATCACCTCTCCTGTATTGGCCGTGCGGATGACTACATTCCGCAGGAAGCCTTCTTTTTCCATTAAGTTGAAAAACTCCAAATGATGCGTTCTGCCGTATTCCCTCAGCGCATCTCTGATGGCATTCGAGAGTTCGCTTTGTAAGTAGCAGGCTTCTAGGTCGAGCACTTTATCAAATTTACCGGGAATATGAAAACCTACTCCACGTCTTTCTAGGTCAGCATCACCTCCAATTTCTTCCTCAGTTAGCCAGCGTTTTGCTGTAAAGGTAAATTCTAATTTATTGCGGTAAAATTCCGTTTTTTCAGAGGCAATAATGGGTGAGCATGCTGGTAAAGGCACTTTAGCAATGCGCGTTAACGCATCTACCACCTGTTTTTGTTTGTAAAACAGTTGTTTTTGGTAATTGAGCTGTTGCCATTTACAGCCTCCACACAGTCCAAAATGTTGACAAATGGGTTCTTCGCGTCCATCCCCGTAAGCATGAAATTGGGTGGGAATGGCTTCTAGGTAGCTCTTGCGCTTTTTGGTGACTCTCAAGTCTACCACATCTCCTGGTACAGCACCTTTCACAAACACGACCATATCATTCACACGCGCTAAGCTTTTGCCCTCACTTGCAATATCTTCGATCGTTACATTTTCAAACTCGATAATTTTTCTTTTTCTCCTTCCCATGCGTTCATTAGATTAAGGATGCAAAGAAAATGAATTTACATGATTTTTTATGTCAAAACCAAGGCTTCTGTCAGGATTTCCTAAATTTGTTGAAAGTGTAAACTTTTTGGATAACGCTTACACTTCAAAACACATGAAAATTAACGTTTCAGCTCACAACTCCAAGTCACGTTTCCAAGATGGATCATTTAAGTTTTAAAGATTATTTGATTAGTAAAAAAATTGACCCCGCAGCGTTTGAACGAGGTGATGCTTCAACTTATGCTTCTTTCAAAGCGTTATATGAGCAGGTTCATCCAAAAAGCTTTACGGCTCAAAAGTTGTTTCTAATCAATAAAATCAGACGTAGCTATCAGTTAAAGGAAGAGTCGGAAACGAAAAAAGTACTAACACAGAAAAAAGCGAAAGCAGTAATCAGAAGAAAACAATAAGATACAGATGCGTCAACTCTTATACCCAAATCATTCAGTTGAGCAAACAGACTTTCAAAAACACGAACGTATGAGAACTTACTACATTATTATGACTTTCTGTCTAGTGCATGTATTTGCATGGGGGCAGCTGGAGACCGTATTCGAGGAAAACTTTGATGATAATCGGAACGGATGGTTTTTAGACTCCAAATATGGATATTCGACCCAAATTGCTGATGGGAAGTTACACATGATTCAGTCGGGTACCCCTTACACCCGCAACTTTACAAGAAATATTTTTATTGATCCTGGAAAAGATTTTGTTATTGGAACAAAGATCAAAATCCTCAAAGATGATCGAGGCTTAAATAATGGTATTTTATGGGGGTATCATGGCGATAGCTTTTACTTTTTTAGCATTACAAATAAAGGAAAGTTTCAGATTACTTACCTTAATAAAGATGGTACAAGAGGTTATTTAAAAGAACCTACCACTTCTCCGCATATTCAAACGGGGGTTGCCTATAATAATATCGCAGTAGCTAAAAAAGGAGATAAGTTGTACTTTTTTGTTAATGGTCAAATTATACATGAAATGCTACCCGTGCGATTTTATGGGCAGTTACATGGATTAGTTTTGGCAAGCAACGAAGTGGAAGTGGATAATTTCATTGTGAAAACTCCCAACCCCAAAATTAATTTGGTCGATCATCCCATTAATGGATTAGAGAAAGAAAACTTGGGGCCAAATATTAATTCCTATGCTGGAGAAATTTCCCCAAAAATTTCAAATGATGGCACCTTACTTTTTGTGTGTAGAGGAAATCATCGTTCTAATCTTGGAGCCAAATTGAATCCAAACGGTCGCGGTGATCAGGATGCTTGGTATGCAGAAAAGGTAGGGGAAGAAGAATGGGGAGCCATTAAAAATATGGGACGACCCATCAATGATGTGAGGCAAAATGCGATTGCCTCAGTGTCGGCAGATAATAACACCTTGTTGATCAATTACGATGGCCGAGAAGATCCTGGGCTCATGATTTCAAACCGTACAGCTACTGGTTGGGAGACTCCCAAAAGAGTGAATATCAAAGACTTTTACAACCGAAATGAAGATGCCGAATTTACATTAGGGCCAACAGGTAAAGTGCTCATCTTTTCGGTAGAACGTGATGATACTTATGGCGAAAAGGATTTATATGTGAGTTTTAGAAATACAGATGGCTCATGGACGAAACCCAAAAATTTGGGCAATACCATCAATTCCTTTTCCACCGATTTTGGCCCTTATTTAGCGGCTGATAATACTACCTTGTATTTTGGCAGTATGGGGCATCCAGGTTATGGCAGTTCTGATATTTTTGTCTCTAAACGTTTAGACAATACGTGGACAAACTGGTCGGTTCCCAAAAATCTAGGTCCAGAAATAAATTCTAAAAATTGGGATGCATACTATACCATTACTGCCTCAGGAGAAGAGGCTTATTTGGCAACTTCTGGCTCTTATGGAAATACGGATATTTTTAGAGTGAAATTGAAAGAGTTGATAGATGAAGAAAGCTTGCCCGATCCTGTGGTGCTCATTAAAGGTCGCGTAT
>JBMYQA010000063.1:0-24926 GCA_049600855.1 Flammeovirgaceae bacterium
TCTCTTATACTTTATTCGCTCCCTTTTATCTATTTTTGACCCATTCTAATTTCGAAACAAACAACAATGAAAAACCTCCTTTCACAATTAGGAATTCAAGCCTCAGAAGGTCGCCATATTTTTGAATATGAATCTATTCAACTCGATTGGTGGGAGGAATCACATCCTGTCAATTATGAGATTGAGCTCATTTTTGGAGAAGATGCCAATATTTTTCTGTTCTACTTTGTGCCAGATACCGAAGGCATTGTAGAACGTAGTTTAATATTGGTTGCGGAAACTGCGGTTCAATCAGAAGAATTAATACATGGATTACTTGCTGAAGAGGTTAAAAATGCTGTTTTTCCTAACCTACAAGCAGCACTAGATGCAGAACAAGGTGGGGTAATTATTCAATCATTAGCTGTGATTGAACAAATAGTGATGCATTTCATCAATCAATTGACCAATACCACATACATTGCCCAATCTGAGCTTGCCGATGCGGATACTGAACCAGGAGAAGCCACTGATTCCTACACTGATTATGAGGCAGGAGCGATTTTATCTCATTTTTTAGCCATGTATTTTATGAATAATCAAGAAGTGACAGCAGATATTATTCTTGGTTATTTAGATTTTGCGCTAGAAATGGAAGGTCCTGGTTATATAGCGGCCATTCAACAAGATGCGCACTTGCTTCAAACAGATTCAGCTCATCCACTGCAACCATACTTGTTCCAAGAGCATGAACCGTTGACAGCAGACCTCCTACAAGTTTTTCTCACAACCATTACTCAATTTCAAGTACAGGATTCATAAATATTCTTAAAGCTGTGCTTAAAGTAGTTTGTCTAGGTATCTTCGCAACTCAACCAGTTTCCTGTTACTCATGCGCACTTTCCAATTCCTCCTTTTGATTTTTATCGTTTTTATGCAAGCATGCTCAAATAAGGAATTGAGACAAATTGAGCTAAAAGCTGAGCTTACGGGTTATTTTGTCGTTGATCCTCAACCTGATAGTGCGGTAGCTGCCCAAGATACTGCAATCTTACTCACAAATACCTACCAGAATAAGCTAGATTTATCAGGCGTATCCAATGGTGAAATTGATCAAATCAGCCCAAATCTCGCGTTAGTTGGATTAAATAAACCTGCTGATTCCACTTTCTCCTTTTTTGAAAACCTCACGCTTTCATTAGAAAATGGAACGGATTCAATTGCTATTGCTGAGATTGGTGAATTTACGACCCTAAGCAGTGATGTGGTGAGTTTACGTTTGCTGAATGGCAATGTAAAGCCAATTTTAGAAGCAAATGAGGCTTTTTGGCTAGAAATGAACTATACCATCAACCCCGCTGATACTTTTCCAGAGGGTATTGATATGGATGTGTTTATTGAATGGTTAGTAGCAGGAGAACTGTAAGGTTTATTAGCAAAATATATAGAACTTTTATTTTCATTCCCTGTTATAATAAAGTGGATTCTAAATATCCTTTTCAAGTACCTGTTTAAATGAGAATTTTATTCACCATCGTGTACTTTTAAATCCAACTTTTTACCAAGTTAGGCGTATATAAAGTTTACATTGTTAATGAAAAATTCATATTTTAGCAACATTAAAGGTTTTCACGACAACATGAGCTTTTTCTGACAAAAGCTTGCCCGCCCTGTTACACGTTGGTAGGTAAGGCAACTAGTTTAACCTACACTCATTAGGTGATGTGTAAGAGTTTTTATACTTCTTGTTTCTTATTTGTAAAATGTCAATAAAAAGTGACTACTATTTTTCTTTAGAAAACCTCGATGAATCAAAATAGTTAAAACCCTAATCCAACAACGAATTATGCACATTTCTAACTTCGATAGCGAATTCAAATGGGGAGTATCGACAGCGGCTTATCAAATTGAGGGGGCGCACCAAGCCGATGGTAAAGGCCCATCAATTTGGGATGAATTTACCCAGAAAAAGGGGAAGATATACCAAGGCCAAAACGCGAATATCGCTTGTGACTTTTATCATCGGTATGAAGAAGATATTGAACTGATGAAGTCCATGAATATTCCCAATTATCGTTTTTCTATCGCTTGGTCACGAATCTTGCCTGATGGCACTGGAAAAATAAACCCTGCAGGTGTCGATTTTTATCATCGTGTTATTGATAAATGTTTAGACTTAGGCATTGAACCTTGGATTACCCTTTATCATTGGGATTTACCAGCTGCTTTACATGAAAAAGGAGGCTGGACAAATCGCGATGTGGTCGGTTGGTTTACTGATTATGTAGAGTTGTGTATAAAATTGTATGCCGATCGGGTAAAAAATTGGATTGTTGTTAATGAACCTATGGTGATGACGGGTGCAGGCTACTTCTTTGGTTGGCATGCGCCTGGAAAAAAAGGGTTAAAGAACTTCCTTCCCGCAGCTCACCACATTACACTATGTCAAGCAGAAGGCGCAAGAGTCATCAAGGCTATAGACGCTCAATTAAATGTTGGAACTACTTTCTCTTGCTCTTACATAGAACCTTTTCGAAATAAAAAACGAGATCAAAAAGCTGCTTTTAGAGCTGACGCGCTAATTAATCGTATGTTCTTTGAGCCATTACTCGGCATGGGTTATCCACTCGAAGATTTAAAGTTCATGCAACGCATTGAGAAATATATGCAGCCCAATGATGAACAATTAATGGCTTTTGATTTTGATTTTATCGGTATTCAAAACTATACCCGCGAACTCGTAAAACATTCATTCTTTACGCCATATATTTATGCGAATTTGGCTTGGGCCAATACACGTAATGTCCCACACACCGAAATGAATTGGGAAGTGTATCCTGAAGCGATGTATGAAATGCTTAAAAAGTATGGAAGCTACCCCAACTGCCCTCCTTTAATTGTCACTGAAAATGGTGCAGCTTTTACTGATCGGGTAGATAATGGTCAGGTACATGACCCTAAACGTACTTCTTACATTCAAGAGAATATTGCTCAAGTATTGCGCGCCCAAAAAGAAGGGATTGATGTTCGTGGTTACTTTATTTGGACATTCACAGATAATTTTGAATGGGCAGAAGGTTTTCGTCCACGTTTTGGTTTAGTACATGTTGATTTTGAAACCCAACAACGTACCATAAAAGACTCAGGAAAATGGTATTCTCAATTTCTGACAGGAGAAAGTCTTGAACACGCACACTTACAAGTCCTTGAAGAAAACTAAGGAGCGCAGTGAATGAAAACCAATGCAATTGACTAAAGCTAAATAACTCAGCAGTTGCATCGGTTTTCAGCTTTCACGAATAGTGTTGACTGTCAAAAAAAGTCATGCCTAATTCACGCAAATACTCTTCCTCGGCTTTTAATACTTCTTGAATTTGATTTGCTGAAAACTCTTTTCCATCTATTCCCGCATTTAGACGCACAAATTGAATAATTTTTGAGCTATCTTCAGGAATTGCTGAAAAACTTAACTGTTCGTAATAATCGCGTTCGTAAGATAAAATGCTATACACATCATTAAATGGTAAATCTAATGCTTCACCATTTTGCAACAACTCATAAATACAATGTGCTGCTTGATTTAAGTGAGAATAATGTACACCCATAATGTTCAAGTATTAATTAAATTTGTCTTTATTATACCCGAAATTACAAGTGTACTCCTTACTCTATTTATGGATTAAACACTAAAATGTTAATATTTTAAACATTTACCATTTTAAAAAACATTTCTTTCACTTAAAATGTCTAAACCATTATGATGAAAAAAATCACCTTTGCACTAGTCTTACTTTCGCTTAGTTTTCTATTTTCATGTGATGACGACAACGAGCGAGATCCTTTAGTATTGAGTATTGATGGAGATAACCTCTCTGCCCCTTTCTTTGATGCTAATGTTACACAAGAAGCTGCTGTAAACTTCTCATCAAGCTTAACAGCCAGCCATACTGACAAAAGTATCATTAATATTCAATGCTATTTAGGCACCGTTCCGAATAGCTTGGTTATTAATATTTATGGGGCGGGAACTTCATCCACTCCGGGGAGTTTACTACATACACAAACCGTGAATACCAGCAACTTACGTAGTAATAACGCTTGGTACACCTTCACCTTAGA
Organism: Flammeovirgaceae bacterium; assembly: GCA_049600855.1. Lineage (GTDB taxonomy): Bacteria > Bacteroidota > Bacteroidia > Cytophagales > Flammeovirgaceae > JBMYQA01. Next base: position 4,099 of record JBMYQA010000063.1, read on the forward strand.
CGACAAAATTAGTATCACAGGGGACGATTTGTGGGTAGGTATTGCTGTACAACACAATACTCGTGCGGGAATTATTGGTTGTGACCCTGGCCCTGCAGTAAGTGGAGGAGATTGGTATAAACGCTCTGCGAGCAATTTTCAAACATTCCGCAATTTTACGGGAAATAGTGTAGACATTAACTGGAATATTCGCGCAGGAATGGAGTTAGACTAAAAGAAGCCCTTTAAACTGGCTCGCACTCCTTCAACTTGAATGGGCGCGAGCTAGTATCAATCAAATATTATTTTTTTGCATTAAGAGCTCAATAATGCCATCTTTTAATCCTACATCTGGCACAAACATGCTTTGAGCTCCTGCCATTTCCATCACTTTGAGGTATATTTCAGCTGCAGGCCCAATAACATCTGCACGATCTGGATTTAAACTTAACTCAGAAATTCGCTCTGCGTAGGAGTAACCTTGTACCCAATCGTGTACCCGTTTCAACTCTTCATAGTCGATGATTTTCCGCTTATTGGAACTTTCTGAAAGCTCATATAATTTACGAATATTCCCTCCTGTACCAATACTTCCCTCTATAATCTCTTGAGTGGCTAAGTGATCTTCTAGCCAATGTTTGATTTTTCGAAAAGTACGGACTTTATCTTCTTCATCTAATTTACGTACAGAACCCATTCGGAAAGACTGTACGGCCACTCGCTTTTTATTGCGGATTAAGCTTAGTTCCGTACTTCCCCCTCCAACATCTACGTGGATATACAATCCATCATTAAGGAAAGGTACTATGGATGAACTAATGATTTCCCCCTCTTTATATCCGTCTAAAATTTGGATACGAACACCTTCAGAATAGTATACCCGATTTGCAATAAGCTCTCCATTATGTGCTTCACGCATGGCGGAAGTAGCACAAACCATGTAATCATCGACTTCATAAAGTTCTAAAAACTGCTTGAAGGCAATCATTAAACGAATAAACTTTTCTTCGGTTTTTCTGCTGATTTCTCCTGTAGCAAATACATCTTTCCCGAGCCGAAGTGGAAAACGAATGTATTCTACTTTCTTAAGCTTCCGTTTTTCCTTATTTATCAATTTCGATACCTGAAACCGAATCGCATTGGATCCTATATCAATAGCTGCGAACTTCAATGTTGTGTTGTTTAGTCTTCGAATGATGTTTGATGTTGATTAACTAGGGCACAATAATCGTGCTGTTGCAAGCAGTTATCCTGATTAAGCATTCTTCTCCAATTGATTCACTAAAGCCTTCATATCCTTCGGATAAGGCGCAGTGGCTTCTATTACCTTCCCATCTAAACTGCTAAACTTTAGTGTATAAGCGTGCAAAGCAACCCGCTTCATTAAGGGTTCTTCTTGTGTATTTCGCTTCAAATTCATTTTCCGCTTAATTTCAGATAAATAGATGGGTGCTCCACCATAGGCATTATCCATTACAATTGGTGCTTTTATACATGCCAAATGCAAACGAATTTGATGCATACGCCCTGTAATAGGTCTACACGCCACTAATGCGTGTCGCTTATATACCTGAAGCGTATCAAAGTGAGTCTCTGCAAACTTTCCTAGTTGCATATCTACCCGTACCTTCCCCCGTGCTCCTTGGGAAATCGGCAAATCAACTAATTTATCTATAAAACGTTCTGTACTGTGTACTACGGCATGATAAGTTTTCTCCACCTCACGGTCCTCAAACTGAATGGCAATATTTCGATAAGCATCCGGGTGTTTAGCAATGGCTAATACCCCAGAAGTTTCTTTGTCTAGTCGATGACAAAGTTGATAATCTAAATCCTCTTGTTTGGCTAAGGCAATAATGCTGTTGCGTGTTAAATCGCGCTCATCTAAGGAAGAGATAAATGGAGGCTTATTGATGAGCACATAATGCTCATCTTCGAAAATAATGAGGTCTTTAAAAGTAATCCGTTTTGCCATTCGGCAAAAGTAAAAAAAAGCAGGAGGATTACACGGGCAAGCATAAAAAAAGGCTCGCTGATTAGCGAGCCTTGCCATATAAAATTATTAGTTCTTAGTTAGAACCCTCAATGTCAACTCTTCTGTTGATGCTGTATAAAGTGCTAGACTTAGGCTCAGACTCACCTTTAGCGTTTACTGTGATACGAGAAGCATCTACACCAAGGTTACGTACTAAGTAAGTTTTTACTGCCTCAGCTCTGCGAGTAGCTAACTTGTTATTGTAAGCTTCAGAACCACGCTTGTCAGCATGACCAGTTAAAGCAATCTTTAAACTAGAGTTCTTTTGCATTGCAGTAGCAACTGCTACCAAGTTACTCATTGCAGCAGAACGAACAGAAGCACTGTTGCTTGCAAAGAATACTGAAGGGAAGTACGCTTGATTGTAGCGCTCAACAATTTCTTTTACTTTTTGCTCTGTCATTTCAGGATCAGTACCTTTAAGTTGACTGCCAATAGCAATACCTTGGTAGTTTACTAATTCACCTTTAGGCGTATCAGGCTCTTTGTCAAGACCATCAGGAACACCATCACCATCAGTGTCTTTAGCAACACCATTAGCATCTACTTCAGAACCAAATAAAGAATAAGGCTCTTTGTCATTCGCGTCAGGAACACCGTCACCATCAGTATCTTGGTTGTTGATGTGCTCAGTAACTACACCACCTAAGCTATCAAGATCAGCTTCTAAATCGTCTACTTTCTGGATTAAGTCAGAACCAGGAGAAGCCCAATCTAAGTGCTCAGTAGCACCATTAGATTTTGAAGGAAGCTTGTAGTTCAAGGTCAACATAGAAGTTGTGAATCTATCAACACTAGTTCCAGGAACAGCGATTGCATCAATAAAATCAGTAGTAGTTACATTATAGTTGATTTCTAATCCAATATCAAACTTGTCGTTTAAGCGATATTTGATACCTAAACCACCATTGATTACAGCCTCAATATCTTCATTATCTTGGCTAACGTTAGGATTAGTTGCAGGATCTACTAAAACGTCATCGTAGTTACGCAATTCAGCATCGTAACCTAATACACCATAACCCGCTAAACCATAAAATAAGAATTTTCTAGGCTTAGTAACGTTTCTGGTGAAGAAACCGATATTGCTAAAATTCACTACTAAGTTCAATGAACCAGAGTAAATGTTAGTGTCGTGATAGTGAGATCCATTTAAACCATATGATGTTAAACGATTTAAGTTTTCGTTCATATCATTTGTTAAATGACCTTTAATTTGGCCTACATTAAATTTAGCTTGAATGCCAAATACAGGCGTTAACGATTTTTTCAAGCCTAGACCAAATACATAGCTTAGGTCAGAACGATCTCCGAATGAAGGGTTAAAATTGTACTGTCTTATGTCGGTGTATGCTTTAGTAAGCCCCCCCTCAATATTCAAGTTCCAAGTTTTGAATTCCTTGGGGTCTTGTGCTTTCAGCATAACTGCCGATAAGACGAACACAAAAAGTAAAGTAAACTTCTTGAATTTCATGCTCTTAAGATTTCTTTAGTGAAGGTAAAAATGATTCCAATTTATAGATTGATTCCAAAAATCAAGGTTTTGAAAAACAAAGCCCCAAAAATGCACATTAGGGTTTTAATTTACAAGTTTATCGAGTCGATAGAACACTAAATTCTTAAAATCAAACACTAAATAATAGTTTATTTGGTTGAAAGCCAAATATATAGGCTAAAATTAACACAAGCAATCAATTGATTGCATTGCGTTAATATATAGTTTCTTTATTAATTCAAAGCTTCTTTCACGCGTGCTGCTGCATCTTTTAATAAGATCGCAGAAGTTACTTCTAAGCCTGAGTCCTCAATAATTTTTGCAGCTTCCTCTGCGTTTGTCCCCTGCAAACGTACAATAATTGGCACAGAAATGTTACCAATTTTCTTATAAGCTTCAACGACACCGTTTGCAACGCGGTCACAGCGTACAATACCGCCAAAAATATTGATTAAAATTGCTTTTACATTTGGATCTTTTAAGATAATTCTAAAAGCTTGCTCAACGGTTTCGGCATTTGCTTTACCTCCTACATCTAAGAAGTTTGCAGGCTCTCCACCAGAAAGCTTAATCATATCCATGGTAGCCATCGCTAATCCCGCTCCATTTACCATACATCCAACGTTCCCATCCAACTTCACATAATTTAAGCCGAATTTACCAGCTTCTACTTCAGCCGCATCTTCTTGTGTAATATCGCGCAGCTCAGCTAAATCTTTATGACGATATAATGCATTTTCGTCAAGGTTGACCTTAGCATCAACGGCCATTACTTCGTTATTCGAAGTGCGCAACACAGGATTAATTTCAAATAAAGAGGCATCGATATCTACATATGCTTGGTATAAAGAATAGATGAATTTCACCATTTCCTTAAACGCCTTGCCTTCGAAGCCCAACTTATAAGCTACTTTACGAGCTTGAAATGGCTGTAAGCCAACAGCAGGATCAATCCACTCTTTCACAATCTTTTCAGGATTTGACTCTGCTACTTCCTCAATATCCATTCCTCCTTCGGTACTCGCCATAATTACATTTTGACTTGTTGCACGGTCGAGTAGGATACTTAGGTAATATTCTTTGGGTTCAACCTCACCAGGAGTATAAACATCATCACAAACTAAAACTTTATTGACAGGTTTACCTTCTGGTCCAGTTTGGTTATTCACCAACTGCATCCCGATGATATTGCCAGCGTGCTCCCTCACTTCATCGAAGCTTTTAGCAAGCTTAACGCCTCCAGCCTTACCACGGCCACCCGCGTGAACCTGAGCTTTGATGACGAAAATGTCTGTACCAGTTTCGCTTTTTAATTTTTTAGCTGCCTCAACAGCTTCATCGGGATTAGAGGCTACAAGCCCCTGTGATACTTTCACACCATATTTGGCTAGGATGTCTTTTGCCTGATATTCGTGAATGTTCATGATGGGATGTTTAGTTGGTTGTCTAAAATGGACAATGATAAAACTTTTTTATGCGCCCAAAGATATGTAAAAAATTAAATAGAGCGTGATTCCTCGAAAATAATTGAGGGCGAAAATTAAAATGTGTGACTAATTTTTTGATAGAAACACCTCTCAAGTTCGAGACGCGACTCTTTTTCATACCTATTTTTTTTATACTTCCTCCTTATTCGTCATCCTCATGAGTTAACAACGCATCGCCTAATTGATCGATCATCTCCTCGTCGAACCACCAATTAATCATTCGTCGATGTTGCGACAAACTTGCAATTAATTTATCGTCTCTATAGGGCGGAGTATAACGCAATACCATCATCGACTTGCCTGCTTTTAGCTTTAGCATCAATTTATAAACTCGAAACTCTTCTCTTTCTTCAACTTCTAAATCAGCCGATTCAAAATTAGCTAAGTCAGCAACTTGAATCCTTGGAACCAATAAGCTACTTCTTCTTAAGAATAAGCGCTGTTTCCCTCGGTTTAGCACCAAATTTACTCTTACTACAGGAACAAGCAAAAAATAGAGTGAACAGAGCGTAGCCGCTAAAAATGGTGTGTACGTCAATGCTTGCTCAACAGGTGTTCTTTCATCCTCTGCTGATGCCGAGATGTCTTGAAAACTCGTTTGTTCAGAGGCAAGAAAGTCTAATATTTCTTGACGATGCTTCTTGGCTTCTGCCTCCGTTTTGTAAACCGCTATTCTTCGTTGATGCGCTTTAAAAATTTGAAGTCTTTCTGAAGTACGTCCATATAAAATTAATTCGTAACGCTTCCGATCTTCTTTAAAGCTCACAAAAGCTTCATCTAAAGGCACATAAAAATTTTCTTGCTTGTCGTAATTGGGGACACGAAATAATACTTCTGAGCCATCGCGTTTCAGCAAAGGCCCTTGATACATCCAAGTATTGTGATTGTAAGGTAGCAAAAAGAACCAAAAAATGAGTCCTGCTATAAAAAATGAAACTATAGCGACTACCCATACACGGTTGTAATCTCGCTGAAATACAATACTTAATTGTTCGCGTGTTGCTTCTCTAACAAAAAATTCCATCTTTTTAGATCAATTAGTCAAAGGTTTGCCAGTCTGTTGGTTCTTTTGATTTTAGCCCGCTTCGTTCTAAACGAAAAGCTGAAAGGACTTCATACGCTTTTTTTCGCGCTCGATTCGCCCCTCCTATGGGTTTGTGTGCTGCAATGCAATGCCAAGGAGTAAAAGCTAAGTTTTGCCCATAATCCAGCTGCTTTTGACTATCAAATTCTTGTTTTACTATTTTGATAGTGGCTAACTTTTGAAAAGGAGAATCCCATTCTTTCGTAGGATCTTCAATAGGCATACGTTCAGCATTTGTTTGAAATTGCACCAAAAAATCAAAATATACTGCTTGCTGCGCTAACATCGTTTTCATGTTTTCACGCAAGAAGTCATGTGTTGGATGCTCAGGAAAAGGGGTTTGATTCATCACCTGTGGCCGAGCAGCATATTTTACTGCGCGATCTTCTGTGCCAAAACGGTAAGCAGTCGTACTCCAAAACTGAGCCTCTAATAAGTTACTAAATTTTTTTAAGGATTGAATAGAACGTATGATAATTCCCCAATTCCAAGGTTGAATGGCATAAGGTAACATGGTAAATATCCCTCCTAAAAGTGCTGCAATTCCTTTTTGAAAAGATTTAACGGTATCCGTTTGTAGCGTAGGATGCGTAATCATTAAAAAATCATGCGTTTGAGCATCTTGTTCATTTTCCAATAACTTTTCACCTTCTACCCCCATCAATTTAATGGCCATTCCTCTCAAATCTTTCTTTTTATCAGCCTGCGGATGTCGTTTTGCATTGGAAAAGCGTATCCAAGCTTTATACACTTTACCCGGTCGAAAAATCCCCACTTGTAAGTCTTGTGGCAAATCCGATTCCACGATAAACTCCGCTTTTACCAATCCAATTATTTTAGGATGAAAAGCCCGCATGATGGTTCCTTCAGGATAGCTTTTCTCAAGTAATTTCCGTAAATCCTTAATAATTTTTTCTGTATAAACGGCTTCATCTTTGGGGATATATTCTCTCCCTAACTCCAGTTTTTGCTTCATTTAGTAAAAAATTAAGATAGTATCACTATCTGTTTCGATTTGTTCTGATGCTTTTCCTAAAATTGGAAAATTGGGAGGGAGTTTCCAAAACTTTAGCACTTAAAAGTTAGCGAAAATTGAAGACGAAGCCCGTAAGTACAGTATGAAGCGCCCGATCAAAAATGTGCTAGCTCACTGACTGAGCTACTCCATCACTTGCCAAAGAAGCAAAAAAATAGCCTGTATTTTTCAATACAGACCAATCAAAGTTGTAGGGGAAGCTGTATTAATAAGCCATTTCTACTATTTTTTCTGCATCAGCAGGAGTAATATCTCGGTGTTCACCTAATTTAATCAACCCATGTTCTGTCAAACTTTGTGAGACTTTCGCTGCAAACCCAGGATATTCATCGGTATAATCACTTAGGTGCGTGTCGATATTCAATGAATGAAAAAATGCTTCCGTTTTGGCAATGGCTTGCTTCGCTTTTTCTTCTACACTACCTTCCGTAATGCCCCATACGCGCTCAGCATATTGCGCTAATTTTTCCTTTTTTTGTTCAAATTTATACGTGTACGCACTTGGTAAAATCACCGCTAAAGTGCGTGCATGATCAATGCCGAAGTGCGCGGTTAATTCGTGGGCAATCATGTGTACGCTCCAATCTGTAGGTACGCCTTTTTGAATAAGTCCATTTAATGCCATTGTACAGCTCCACATAAAGTTTGCAGCCGCTTTATAGTCAGAAGGGTCTGCAATTACTTTAGGCGCCACTTCAATGAGTGCTTGTAAAATGCTTTCGGCAATACGATCTTGGAGAATCGCTCCTACAGAGTAGGTCATGTACTGTTCCAAAACATGTGTAAAGGCATCTGTTACCCCATTGGCCAATTGCCTCTGCGGAATTGTTCGCACCGTAGTTGGATCGCAAACCGAGAACTGAGGGAATAAGCCTGGCCCACCCATGGCTAGCTTTTCTTTGGTTTCTTTTCTACTCACTACCGCGCCACTGTTCATTTCACTTCCTGTAGCAGGTAGTGTCAATACAGCGCCAAATGGCATGCCTTTAACGGTACGAATGCGTTGAGCTAAAATATCCCAAGGCTCCTCGCCTTCATACAACGCTGCTGAAGACAGAAACTTTGTCCCATCAATCACAGACCCACCGCCTACAGCTAATAAAAAATCTATATTTTCCTGCTTAATCACCTCAAGCGCTTTCAACAAGGTTTGGTATTGAGGGTTAGGCTCAATTCCAGCAAACTCTATAAACTCATGACCTTTTAAAGCTTCCACCACCTGATCATACACACCATTTCTTTTAATACTACCTCCACCATAAAGCATCAATACTTTGTTGCCTTCAGGAATATTTTGAGCAATTTTACTAATTTGACCTTCGCCAAAAATTAATTTAGTAGGATTATAAAATTCAAAGTTATTCATCTCTTTAGGAATTAGATTTTAGGAGCTATTTATACCCTATAACAGCACACTTCAAGAATTTGTTCGACAAATGTAAATCGCTTGATTCGAACAAAAAATTGATCTATGTTAAGAAGTATAGGGTGGTAATTCACCTGATTCATCAGGAACGAAAGTAATAGCTCGTAGACTGAGGCAAACGTTTTTCTGAACAGTTACTTTGCCAGTATAGAAAAGTATGAACAACAGCTCAAAATAGATGGGGCTTATTGATCTGAGCATAGCTTAGCACTTCTTCTATTTCAGTCTGTTTGGGACATATAATTGATAATCAATACGTTGGTTATTTGTTATTTGCTTTTTTTTTCCTACAAATGCTTTCGTACTTGTGAAAACCGACAAGGTAATTGCGCCGTTAATTTTGCTAATGCGGATGTTCTTGTTACTGGTAATGTAGTTGGAGATGGTCATACCAGCCAAATCATTAACTTTTTTTTCAAGAATACTTACTCGGATGGGTTTGGGGATAAAATCACCTTCAGGATCGGAAATTAAGACTTCAGTATTTGTAATGCGCTTAATCACCAATACAATAGGTTCGCTGTGTGTATTGTCTAAATAGTTTCCTTCTAATTCATCTGCATAAGGTTTGGCATATCCATAAGCGACAAACAGTACCAACACTGTTGTACAACAAAATAATTTTTGTATGTATTTAGCCAAACTCATGCGTATCTACTGGTTATGATGCTTTCACAAACATACGATCTAAAACATGAAAAAGAGCAGTTTAGGTGGATTAATGGAATGTTAATGCATAAACCTATAACATTTACTCCTAAATCATAGTTGAAATCTACTATACTTCATGCATTTTCATGATGCGGCCTGTAATCCAACTAATCTATCGCAATAAATGATGATTCAAATTTAGCTAATTCTTTTAACAGTAAGCGATTTTCTTCAGCAGTACCTACCGTAATTCTTAAACATCCTGCGCAAAGTGTGACATTAGAGCGATTTCTAACGATTACTTTTTGTTGAGTTAAGTAGGTGTATACTTCATTAGGTTGCGCGAGCTTTATTAAAATGAAATTCGCATCTGAAGGATAAACCTGCTGAATCAGTGGCATTGCCGATAAAGCCTCGGCAAGTAAAGCTTTCTCCTTTAAAATTCCCGCCACATATTGATCTTTCTCACTTACTTTTTTAACTGCTTCTAGTGCATACTGCTGTGTAAGCGCATTGATATTATAAGGCATCTTAATCTTATTGATAATACCAATGATTTCCGCTGAGGCAAAAGCCATTCCTAAACGAATGCCTGCCAAGCCCCATGCTTTGGAGAATGTTTGCATAACCAGCAGATGGTTGTAGCGCGATAACAATTTTGTTTGGCTCGCTTCAGGACAAAAATCAATGTATGCCTCATCCACCACAACAATGCCATTAAATTGCTCAATTACTGATATGACCGCCTGCGTATCTAATAAGTTGCCTGTAGGATTATTTGGAGAGCATAAGAAGATGATTTTAGTATGCTCGTTCACGGCCGCTAATAGGTTTTCGACATTCAGACTAAAGTCAGGGTTTAGCCGAACTTTTTGCGTAGTTATCCCTTGTGTATCCGCACATACGCGATACATGCCATAGGAAGGATCTAAGGCAATGATATTATCTTGATGAGGTTCACAAAATGCGCGAATAAGCAGGTCAATGGCTTCATCACTACCATTACCCAAAAAGATTTGGTTCGCTGGAACATGCTTAATCTTCGAAATTTCCGCTTTTAACGCACGCTGATAAGGGTCGGGATAACGATTATACCCCGTATCAAATGGATTTTCATTCGCATCTAAAAATATGGCATCACTGCCTTTATACTCATCACGAGCTGAGGAATAAGGAATTAACTCCCGAATATTAGCTCTTAATAAACTTTTTAAATCCACCTGTTTCATGACTTGCTCATTTTATGTTCAACAACCTCAGCCTCATTCCTTTAACATAGCAGGGCAAAAATAGGTTTTCAAGTGGATTCCCCAAACTCTTGGTGTGAAGCTTCTTCCTGTTTATTTTCTTGTTGCTCCATTTCCTTCATTAGCTGTGTTGCAGGGTTCACATTAATCACAATGGTTTCTACAATTTTATCGTGCGTAGTTTGATGATTTCTATCCCAGAAATATTGGAAAAAACCAGTAAGTAATAAAGAAGCAGAAGCCGTATATCCTGACACACGTTCAAAACTTCCAAAAAGGGAAATAGGTTTACCATTTAACTTAGCCACTTTGATGCCCATAATGCGTTTTCCAGGTGTTTGGCCATTCCATTTCCAAGTAAAAAATGAGAAGTAGAATAACCCACTCAATGCACCAAAAATAATTTTCACCTCTGTAAGAATTCCTTGGAATGGTTGCAACCAAAAACTGTCTTCACTTACGGCTAAAGTTGCTTTGAGTTCATCCGTCATAAACATTCCAATTATACCTACTATGGCTACAATAAGCGACGAAATGATGATGGCATATAGTAAGATGTGAATGTAGTTTTTCATGAAGCGATGGAAATTCGCCCGAAGTTTATCATTGACTTCATAGGTTCCTAACTGCTGATCCACTTTGTCTAATGTACCTGATATCAGTCTACTGCCTTCGTGCATCGTTTGCTTTACCCGCTTTCTAATGACCAAGTAGGTCACTAACACAAGTACACCAACTTGTAGGTATTGGATGGATAAACCGATGATTAACCAATCTAATGCATAGGCCATAGATCGCTTAGAGAACGAAGCGAGTTCTGCGCCTTGTAACTCATCAGCTACTTTTAAATCACTTAAATCAAATTGCTTTTTTGCCATCGTATTTCTTTTGAAGTTTGTTTCGTACTAGTTTGGGGCTAAAATAACAAAGTACCAAATTAATAAAAGAAGTGGTCAATGCTATCAGATAAGTACTAACAAACGAATAGAACCTCAGATGCTTTTCAGCATTTCTTCGTGAAAGAATGTAATTTTTCATCGAAAAGTAGCACAAAATCAAAATATTCCGATTCGTCATACGTAATACTAATAACATCTCTTTTTTATAGTTAACGTAAGGAGATATTTGCCGAAACGGTATCCACTTTGGATGCCGTTTCATTGTTTTTACCCATCCTATATTTTTTTATGTAAAAAAATGCAAAAGAAGTAACTTTAGTTTGTAAGTGTCGTATTCATTAATAACTTTGCAATACAAAGTACTTTTATTATATGTAGTTTTTTTAGCACATGACATCCCCTAAAGAACAACTAGAAGCCTTATCAGATATTCGTTCCATGATGGAGCGTTCTTCTCGATTTATCTCCCTCAGTGGTTTATCGGGAATTTTTGCTGGCCTTACTGCTTTAGTAGGTGCGTATTTAGCTTATTTGAGGTTAAATCAATACTATATTTCAGAAAAAACACTACGAGCAGGTGTTCGGTTATTCACGGCAAATCCTGAAACCATTTACGATCTTGTAGTCATTGCTTTGGGTGTTTTAGTTGTAGCGTTATCCTTTGGGGTCTATTTTACCACCAGAAATGCCAAGCGGAAAGGACAAAAAATTTGGGATCCTATTGCACAGCGCTTAATCCTTAATTTATTCATCCCCTTGGCGGCAGGGGGTATTTTTTGTCTGATCTTGATTTATCACCAGATGACGGGCTTAGTTCCTGCTGCAACACTCATATTTTATGGTTTAGCTTTAATTAATGCCAGCAAGTATACCTTACGAGATATTTGGTACTTGGGAATTTGTGAAACAATTTTGGGCTTAATTGCCTGTTTTTATATTGGTTATGGTTTAATTTTTTGGGCCATCGGCTTTGGAGTCCTTCACATTATTTATGGAACCGTCATGTACATCAAGTATGAAGCAAAAGATACAAAAGCATAGTGTTTCGTTACTTCTTTATGATGTAGTAGGTATTTTTGCAAACTTACAGAGAAAATGGATGGTTAGTTGAGGTAAGCAAAGCGCTAACCAAATTAGTAGAATGGTCAAATAAGACATTTGTGAAACATATAATTTCTAATCTTAATCGGGTATTTGAAAATCGAATTCGCTTGGGAGCCATGTCGCTCTTGATGGTGAATGATTGGGTGGATTTTAATACCTTAAAAGATAACCTTGGTGTAACCGATGGCAATTTAGCCAGCCATTTGAGTACCTTAGAAAAGAATGAATACATTGAAGTGCAAAAGCAATTTGTAGGAAAAAAACCGAAAACAACCTATCGGGCAACCATTAATGGAAGAAAAGCTTTTAAAGAACATTTAGATGCGCTTGAAAAACTCATTCGACCAACAGAATAATTTTTTTATTTATTCACTTTGTAACTCAAAGTACTTTTAATGAAAAATACATCACTTAAACAATTGACTACTAGAGATCAAAACCAAATTGGTTTGATACATCTCCCCTTTTTAAAACCAGTATCGGCCTTAGCACTCGCTTCAATGCTATGTTGCCTCATGGTATCCATTCGATTTATTCGAACAGATACCTTAAAATATGGCTTCTTACTATGGAATCTGTTCTTAGCATGGATGCCTCTAGTATTTGCCTACTGGCTATACCTAAAAAACTATCCCAAGCGATTTTTAGGCATGCCCAATCGGATTATCGGAGTTAGCGAAAAACTTACTTTCCTAACATTACTCGGATGTTGGTTGCTCTTTTTTCCCAATGCCCCCTACATCGTTTCTGATTTAGTGCACTTACGCTGGAATCGCGAAACCATTGTTTGGTTCGATGCAGTTTTATTTTTCTGCTTTGCTTCTACAGGCTTACAGGTAGGATTGTTCTCCTTATTCCTTATCCAACAAACGCTAAATCAGGTCGTAGGAAAGTGGCTGAGTTGGCACCTCATTGCAGTCAGCATTTGGCTATCTGGGTTTGGCATTTACATGGGCAGAGATTTACGCGTGAATAGTTGGGATTTATTCACCAAACCGCTTGAACTCATCCAAACGATCATTCAAAAATTCAGCATTCACGGCTTAAATATGACCATTTTATATGCCGTGCTGATCGGCACCGTGTACATCATCTTCCGCAGCTTACTGACGACTAAAGTTCAATAAATTAAACCTACTGAATCATGAAAGTTAAATTCATCTTACCTGCATTAACAGAGGCAAAAAGTCCTTATTGGCGACCAATTAAGTATTCCTTATTTCCGCCTTTAGGCTTAGCTACTTTGGCCGCATATCTACCCGCACATTGGGAGGCAGAAATACAGGATGAACATGTAGAAGAGTTGAATTTAGCAGATCAGCCCGATTTAGTGGTTATTCAGGTATACATTACCAATGCATATCGAGCCTATCAACTTGCAGCTCATTACCGCAAAAAAGGAAGCTTTGTCGCATTAGGAGGATTACACATCACTGCTTTGCCAGAAGAGGCGAAACCCCATGCAGATGCCATCTTCCTTGGGCCCGGTGAGCACACTTTTCCTCAGTTTTTAAACGATTGGCAAAACGGAACAGTAAAAAATACTTATTTCTCAACCACAAGAACCCTACTTGGTATACCAAAAGTGAGAAGGGACTTAATTCAACGAAATCGCTACTTAGTCCCCAACTCCATTGTGGTCACCAGAGGATGCCCACACCACTGTGATTTTTGTTACAAAGATGCCTTTTTTGAAGGTGGTAAATCCTTTTATGTACAGCAAGTGGATGATGCACTTGCGGAAATTGATCGATTACCGGGCCGACATTTGTACTTCTTGGACGATCACTTATTGGGTAATGCCAAGTTCGCTACCGCCTTGTTTGATGGCATGAAAGGCATGAACCGTGTGTTTCAAGGAGCGGCCACCATCGATTCTATTTTGCGCGGTAATTTAATTGAAAAAGCAGCCGAAGCAGGACTGAGAAGTATTTTCATTGGTTTTGAAACCTTAAGTGAAAAAAACCTCAAACTCAGCAACAAAAAACAAAACCTTGGCAAAGACTACAGCAAAGCGATAAACCGCCTGCACGATTTGGGCATCATGATCAATGGGAGTTTTGTATTTGGTTTGGATGACGATGATAAAGACGTTTTTAAGCGAACAGTGGAATGGGGCATTGAAAACGGCATTACCACCGCAACTTACCACATCTTAACGCCTTATCCAGGCACAAAACTTTTCCAACAACTGGAAAGTCAAGGGCGAATTCTCACCCGAAACTGGGATTTATACGATACCCGAAGCGTGGTCTATCAAACACAAAGCATGTCAGCAGAAGAACTAAAAGCGGGCTACGATTGGGCTTATCAATCCTTTTATAGCTGGAAAAACATTCTTCGCGCAAGCTGGCAACACCACCACATGAAACACAAACTGAAGCACCTAGCCTATGCAGGAGGCTGGAAGAAATTTGAACCACTTTGGAACTTCATCATTAAAACACAAGGATTGACTAACATGCTGCCTTTGTTAGAAGCTATTCTGTCGAAGGTGGGAAAAATCACAACGCATCAACCAACCAAAAACACAAAAACGACAAAAAACCAACAAGTACCACTAGTCACTAATCTTCATTGAGAGCCAAGGGCAAGGACAACTCCTTGCCCACAAATGCTCAGTGTTCTTCTTCACAACACACCATGCTGAGCTTCTTTTTTAGACAACAAATTCACTAAAAACATGAAAAATCCAGCGTCGATCAAACTTGCCCTAACGGGAGTCGGAGCCTTGCTATTTAATGCCTTATTTTGGGAAGAAACCTTAGGCTTAAACACCCTTATTTTTGCCCTATTCATTACAGGAGGCCTATTTTATATCCATCGAAAGGAAAAACTGAGCAATTATGCCATTTTAATGGGATTAACCACCTTGTTTTCTGCGGGAATGGTTGTGGTAAACTATTCTTTCCCTGCTCGACTGGCTCTAATCATTTCCAGTATTCTCATGATCGGTTTTCTCCATCACCATTCCTTGAGAAGTATTCTATATGCGGCTTCAGGCGCATTTTCCAGCTTATTGAAAGTCCCCAAACAACTGATCACCTCAGTACGGTTTACAGAAAATACACGGAAAGAGTGGTATAGAGGTATACGTTACGTCCAACTCTTTGTGATTCCGACCATTGTAGCCATCGTCTTTTTATTCATTTTTAGAGCAGCAAACCCCGTTTTTAATGCGTGGACCAATTCCTTTTTTGACTTCATTGGCATAGGGTTGGAAAATTTATTCACTTGGTTATCTCCTGTACGCTTAATCTTTGTGCTATTGGGGGCAATACTGACAAGTTGGGCATTCTTCGCCATCGGCCATCCAAAAATCACAGCAAAAGAAGCTGCACAGTCGGATGAGGTACTCCGAAAACGAAGAAAATTCACGAAAACCAGCGCTCCTTTTACAGCAGTTTCCTTGAAAAATGAAAACAGAACTGGCGCTATTTTAATGGCGATGGTGAGTGTGATGGCTACTATGGTCAACGCGATTGACATTAGTCATGTGTGGTTTAATTTTGAGTATGATAGCAGCATGAATCTCTCCCAGTTTGTTCATGAAGGAACGTATTTATTGATTCTCAGCATTTTATTATCTATGGGAATTATGCTCTATTATTTTCGGGGCAATCAAAACTTCTATTTAAAAAATACCCGCATCAAGTGGCTTGCCCACATTTGGATTGTTCAAAATGTGATCATGGTGATTTCAGTAGCCATTCGAAATTACCATTACATCCATTATCATGGCTTGGCCTATAAGCGAATCGGCGTGATCTTTTTCTTAGGATTAACCCTATTTGGGCTCTGGACCTTATTCATCAAAATTAAAGCCAAGAAGTCAGCGTTCTTCTTGTTGCGTACCAACAGTTGGGCAACCTATGTCATGGTTTTAATGCTGGCTTCAATCAATTGGGATTTGCGGATTGCGGAGTACAATATCACGCATTGGAACAAAGCGCATACAGATGTCGATTTTTTACTCAGTTTATCGGATAAGGCTTTACCAATTTTAGATCAACATCGCGAAGTATTTATTGGACATCAAGTTCCCGCAGAAAAAGCTTGGGCCAATCCCATTCCAGCGACCATGCGCCTCGATCAACGCATTCAATCATTTGTAGATAATACCGTACATTACTCGTGGTTGTCATGGAACTGGCCGGAAGACAAGGCATTTAACCATTTCAATGCTCAAGGCATCACCGTATCTATTAAAGAATAAGTTCCGTCACCATAACACCGATAGTTCATCTACTTACCTTTTTGATTTAGATTCTAAGACAAAAGCATGCGAATACTCATTATCAACCCTCCGCATGAATCCATTGGAAGTCGCATTCCTGATGATCATTTGCCTCCACTAGGGCTATTGGCGATTGGAGGCCCTTTAATCGATGATGGTCATCAAGTGGTCTTATTGGATGCAGAATTTGGCCCCATGTCACAAGAAGAAATTGTAAAGCGTACCATTACTTACAATCCAGCTGTAGTGATGTTAGGACATTCCGGCTCTACTTCTGCGCAACCGATCATTTCCGAAATCACGCAAAAAATTAAAGTGGCACTCCCTCAAATCACTATCATTATTGGCGGTGTTTATCCTACGTATCATTGGAAACAATGTTTGGAGGATGATCCGCAAATTGATGTTGTGGTGTGTGGAGAAGGCGAAGCCATCGCTAGGCAATTAGTCATGGCCTTAGCAACACAGCGTGAATTAGAAACGGTCGCTGGAATTGCTTTTAGACGCAATGGCGAAATCATTAAAACGAAAGCGGCTCCAATCATCCAAGATTTAGATCTATACCGAGTGGGTTGGGAACTGATGAAACCTTATCATTACTCGTATTGGGGTGGAAAAAAGGCGGTAGTTGTTCAATTTTCGCGGGGCTGCCCTTATCCCTGTAATTATTGTGGGCAAAGTTTATTTTGAAAAAAATGGCGGCATCGCAATCCTCAAAAGTTTGCTCAAGAATTGGCAATGCTCCATTGGGAATATGGCGTAGAGGTGATCAATTTTGCTGATGAAAACCCAACGACTAACCCAAAAGTCTGGAAACAGTTTTTATTGGCCCTCATTGCAGAAAATGTGCCGCTACGTTTGGTGGGTTCTACTCGTGCAGATAATATTGTACGCGATGCTGATTTCCTCCATCTCTACAAAAAAGCAGGATTTGAACGGTTTTTATTGGGTATTGAAAATTACGATGAAGTGGTGTTAGCACAAATCCGAAAAGCGGGATCGGTAAGCACAGACAGAAAAGCGATTGAATTGCTTCGAAAACATGACATTCTTTCCATGGCGACTTTTGTAGTAGGCTTTGCCGATGAAAAACCAAGCGATTATTACCGTACACTCAAACAAATTCTCTCGTATGATCCCGATCAGGTGCAAGCACTATACGTTACTCCACATAAATGGACGCCCTTTTTTCATTTGGTAAAAGACAAAAAATTGGTACAGCTCGATCAACGAAAATGGGATTACAAGCATCAGGTGTTAGAAACAAAACACCTCAAACCTTGGCAAGTCATTTTTTTAATGAAGTTCATGGAAGTGATCTTACAAATGAGACCAAAAGCGTTGATGCGCGTACTTTTTCATCGCGACAAACGCATTCGCCAAGCCATGCGCTGGTATTACCAAATGGGCAGAAGAGTGTGGTTTCATGAAGTATTTTCCTTCATTTTTAAGGATAAAGTCAAGGTATCGGCAATGACTTTAAAAGAATTTTGGCGATGAGGTGATGAAAAACAAATTGCAGGATTACAACTGAATGCATAGGTTTGCCTTACTAAGAGTATATTTGAATAAACGCTAATCAAATCAATAGATTGATGGAAGCAACAGGCTTAAACCTCAATATCGTATTAGTGGAACCAGAAATCCCCAATAATACTGGAAATATCGGACGGTTATGTGTTGGGGCAAACTGCCACTTACATTTAATTGAACCGCTAGGCTTTGAACTATCCGATAAGCGCGTAAAGCGTGCTGGTTTAGATTATTGGCCCGATCTAAAACTCACTGTTCACAAAAACATAGATTTATGGTTGGATGAAGTAGAAGATGTTTCTCGCATGTTTTTCTTTTCCGCAAAAGCGAGAAAGCCCTATTTCGATATCAAATTCCAACAAGGCGATTGGTTGATATTTGGGAAAGAATCGGTGGGTTTAGGCCAAGGATTATTGAATTATTACGAAAATCAATGCGTTACCATCCCATTTCCTGGGAAAGTACGTAGTTTTAATTTATCCAATGCAGTCGCCATGTCCTTAGGAGAAGCCATGCGGCAGTTGATGTAAATTTACCCTAAGTAGCTGAGTGGTTCCCCACTGCTCTGCAAACACTGATCTACCTGCTCTCCCCACAATAAATCATTCATAATATTCACTATTTTAACTGTGAATGATTACTTTCACTCTATGAGCTTAGCTAACCTGATTTTTTCTCCATGTTTAGCACAACTCCATAACTTCTATAAACATGCAAACACCTAATACAGTCCAATCTTATAAAAAGAAATATGAACTCCATGATCCTTTCGATGCCATTATTATTGGCTCTGGAATGGGTAGTTTAACCGCTGCTGCGGTTTTAGCGAAAGAGGGAAAACGTGTTTTAGTATTAGAACGACATTACACTGCGGGAGGCTTTACCCACATCTTCAAACGTAGAGGTTACGAATGGGACGTAGGCATTCACTACATTGGAGAAGTCCAAAAGCCACATAGTGTACTTCGTAAACTGTTTGATTACGTGACGGATAGCGAACTGAAATGGGCCGATATGGGCGAGGTATATGACCGCGTAGTCATAGGCGATAAAACGTACGATTTGGTGAAAGGCGTAACTAACTTCAAAGAAACACTCATTAGCTATTTTCCCGAAGAAGAGGAAGCCATTCATAAATATGTTGATTTAGTATTCAAGGTCAATCGTACCAGTCGTAATTTTTATTTGGATAAGGCCACACCCACTTGGGTCAGTAAACTTTCGGGAGGCTTTATGCGTACTCCATTTCTAAAATACGCAGAGAAAACAACCTATGAAGTATTAAAAGAGCTCACCGATAATGAAGAATTAATCAAAGTACTCACGGCACAATATGGCGATTACGGTTTACCTCCTAAGCAAAGTAGTTTCGTGATGCATGCCTCCGTAGTACGCCATTATTTTGCTGGCGGGAGTTTTCCCATTGGTGGCTCATCTCAAATCGTAGAAACCATCGCCCCTGTGTTGGCTAAAACAGACAGCAAAATTTTAATTAGTGCCGAAGTCAAAGAAGTCATTATTGAGCGAAATAAAGCGATTGGGGTTCGCATGAAAGATGGGAAAGAGTTTCTGGCCCCAATTGTGATTAGTGGTGCTGGGATCATTACTACTTACACTGCTTTACTTCCTCAAGAAGCTGTGGTGAAGCACAAGTTGAATGAACAACTCAGCAAAGTCAATCACTCTGTGGCCCATGCATGTTTGTATGTCGGTTTAGAAGCTACTCCTGAAGAATTGCAATTACCCAAATCCAATTATTGGGTATATCCAGCGCAAGGCACGCACGATGAAATTGTTGACCGTTACCTAAAAGATATTAATGAGCCCTTTCCTGTGGTTTACATCTCTTTTCCCTCGGCAAAAGACCCTGATTGGGGCAATCGTTATCCTGGTAAAAGTACCATCGACATTATTACGCTATTGCCTTATGAGATATTTGAACCTTGGGTAAATACAAAATGGAAAAAGCGTGGTGAAGAGTATGAAGCATTAAAAGAAAAGATAGCTCAACGCCTTTTAGAAGCACTTTACGAGCAAGAGCCTCAACTTCGAGGTAAAGTAGCTTACTACGAATTATCTACTCCAATTACCACCCAACACTTTGTGAATTACGAAAAGGGGGAGATTTACGGCATCGATCATAGTCCTGAACGCTTTAAGTTAAAATTTTTACGTCCCCAAACTCCTATCAAAAACTTCTATTTAACAGGACAAGATATTGTAACAGCAGGTGTAGGTGGAGCCTTATTTTCTGGCTTGCTTACGGCTTCTGCCATTACGAAGAAAAACTTGTTGAAAAAAGTAATGAGTGATCAAAACTCCTGACAATTCATACATTACTGACATTTCATCAATCAAGAATTAAATTTAATTGTTGAATAAAAAATACTTCAAAAATAACCAATTGATTATCAAATAGTTATAAATATTTTTATTCGTAAATATGTAATTGGCATTTAGATTGAAAATAAATAAGCAATGAGTTTTGATATATATTCTCAAGTTGAATAAATGATATTAGGTTTTTGCAAGTTTAGTCGGAAAGCCCCATGATATTTCATCGGGCTTTTTTTTATACATAGAGCTTGTTTAAAATAAAATCTTTCACCTACAAA
>JBMYQA010000064.1:0-24829 GCA_049600855.1 Flammeovirgaceae bacterium
AAGACTGAACCCGAACCCCTACATCCCAAGACCATGAGCATTACCGCTGCTGATGTCAACAAGCTCCGCAAGCAGACCGGAGCTGGCATGATGGATTGCAAGAAAGCTCTTGCAGAAGCGGAAGGCGATATGCAAAAAGCGATCGATATCCTTAGAAAAAAAGGACAAAAAGTATCTGCTAAAAGAGCTGACAGAGATGCAGCAGAAGGTGTTGTTTTCGTACACACCAACCAAGATGCTACTGAAGGTATCGCATTTGCATTAAACTGCGAAACTGACTTCGTAGCTAAAAACGAAGAATTCGTAGGTTTAGGTCAATCTATCCTTGATGCAGCTATCTCAAACAAACCTGCCAATGTAGATGCATTAGTAGGACTTGAAGTTGAAGGCCGTAAAATCAGCGATTTGATCATGGACTTCACTGGTAAAATTGGTGAAAAAATTGAGGTATCTTCTTACGTTCGTCAGGAAGGTGAGCAAGT
The DNA here is from genome assembly GCA_049600855.1 of Flammeovirgaceae bacterium. Taxonomy (GTDB): domain Bacteria; phylum Bacteroidota; class Bacteroidia; order Cytophagales; family Flammeovirgaceae; genus JBMYQA01. The sequence continues at coordinate 483 of JBMYQA010000064.1, forward strand.
AGTATCTTACAAGCATGGTGATAAAATCGGCGTATTGGTAAATCTTGCTAATACTAACGGTACTGATGTAACTGAAGCTGGTAAAAATGTAGGTATGCAAATCGCTTCTATGCGTCCTGTAGCAGTTGATGAAAGTGGTGTTGATGCAGATTTAGTAGAGCGCGAAAAGCAAATCGGTATCGAAAAAGCACGTCAGGAAGGTAAACCAGAGCACATCCTTGACAAAATCGCAAATGGTTTCGTAAAGAAATTCTACAAAGACAATACTTTATTGAACCAAGAATATGTAAAAGATAGCAAACAAACTGTTAAGCAATACTTGAATGGTGTGAGCAACGGTTTGACTGTAAAAGATTTCGCGCGTTTATCTATCGGTAGGTAATTCGCTAGGGATTCAATAATATAGAAGCCGCTCCATTTGGAGCGGCTTTGTTATTTTCACGACTAATTTCAAAACAGTTTCTAACAATGGAAAAGGAAACTAAGCAGGTGAGCAAAATGAATGTGGTATTTTTACTGATTCTTTTTAAGCTAAAATTCGTTGATAAAAACTTATTTAACGCTGCTAAACTGCGATTTTATCGCCTTTTTTAGCTTAAAAAGAATCAGTAAAAATGCCGTATTCATTTTGCTTACATGCTTAGAATCGATAACCGATTCTCAAATGGATATTAATGGTTGCCTCTCCCTTCTCTTGAAGAAAACGATCAATGTGATCTGCATCTAAGTAGCGCGCATATCCAATTCCAAAACCTGCTTCATAATTAAAATGGGAGCCTAAGTTTCTTCGTATGCCCCAAGTAGGAAGTATGGCCAAGTTGCTCACGACACTCAAATTATTACGATTAGAAACGACAAACCAATCAGGTCGAAAACGTGTTTTTAAGGTTAAAAAATTACCACTATTTCCAGCTGTTTCCTTCGACTTTCTATGACGAGCGTTCAAGTTGTAGTACCAACGCGGTTCTAAACTAAATTCTGGGCTGAATAAAACCCCTCGCTCCGCTGAATTATCTAACTTCCAAAAATCTCCATCTAAGCCCAATTCTCCACGTAAGGTAAACTGATTACTGAGTTTGACTTCTTGATAGCCCCAAATGCCAAAATAACCCGCTTGAATTCCGAAGGTATTCTTCTCAACACTAACCTGCTGTGATTTTGCCAAAAAGCTGATTAGGCAAAAAACTAAAACGAAAAATAGATTCTTTTTCATGTGACTGCATAAATAAGTTTTATGCAAAATTATCCAATCATTTACGAGCTAAAAGCCATAATTCACGATTGAAGGGATATCGTTGATCGTTTGTAGCAATAACTTCATAACTGGTTTTTAGTGCAAGCAGATATTTTTGAGATAGTAAATGAAAATAGGAAAAGCACCTGCCTCTTTTTGAGTTTTTTCTTATCTTTAATAGAGATTAGTGAATATCACGAATAGTTCGCTTCAGCGATCCGATTGTATGTGCCATTTCGGAAGCAAAGGTTGCCCCGTTACAAACTTCCTTCACTTTTAGGTCCAACAAGGCCACTTGGCGGACGCAGTCTTGAACCATTCGTGATAATCTCTAATGAATTAAACTTCATCACTTCAACCTGTTACAAATGTCGCGTCAATCTGAGAAAACAACCATTACCGAAATTATTGATACCATTAATGAGAGTTGGTTATTTCAAGATTTTAATCAACTAGCTTCTTATTTACACGATGATGTGGTATTTGTAAAGCCCGATTTTAGTGAGATGATTTGTGGGATTGAAGCTTGTGTAGCTTCTTATCGCGAGTTTATGAAAGATGCTTCCGTCAATCGCTTTTTTGCTGACAAGGTCAATATTTGCTTTTGGGAGGATACTGCAAATGCTTACTACGAGTTTGAAATTGAATATGAAAGTGAAAATCGGGTTACACATGAAAAGGCCATTGATTTATTTACACTCAGAAAACAGGGGGAAACGTGGAAAGTCATTTGGCGCTCGGTTGCTAATATTAAGGTATTAGGCAGCCATGAGTTAGTTAGCGATCATTAATACATAATTTTCTGCTCATAAATGTGTTTGCATTCCAAGAAAAAACAACTTCTTAACATAATCCTGCTTGTGAGAAACAATTTTACTTCGAAATTTGTAGTATAATGATCATGCCTACGTTCGGCTAATACTACCTCAAAAGAATGCAACAAGAAACGAGTAAGAAAAGCGGCAACATTTTCGATGGGAAAATTTTAAGACGAATCTTCGTTTTCGTACAACCCTACATTGGTTCTTTCTACTTTCTAATTTTTCTAACACTACTTATGGCAGTGTTAGCGCCTGCGATTCCTCTTCTGATTCAAATTACAGTAGATCAACATATTGTACTCAATAATTACGATGGCCTAGTAAATATGGTTTATCTGATGGTAGGGATTACCGTCATCAAAGCATTGATTCAATATGCACATACTTACCTGTCAGGATGGCTCGGTCAAAGCATTATTCGAGATATGCGGGTAAAATTGTATCAGCATATTTTAAAGCTAAGACTCCAGTTTTTTGATAATACCCCTATTGGCAAACTCGTAACACGTACCGTTTCGGATATAGAAACACTTTCAGAAGTGTTTACCAATGGCCTTGCGGCAATTATAGGGGACCTGTTGCAACTCATCTTCATTATTTTTGTAATGTTGTGCATTGATTGGCGATTAACCTTAGTCAGTTTAACAACGCTTCCTATTTTACTTTTCGCTACCTATATCTTTAAAGAAAAGGTAAAATCTGCTTTCAATCAGGTACGAACTGCCGTTTCTAATCTCAATACCTTTGTTCAAGAGCACATCACAGGCATGAGTGTCGTGCAGATTTTTAACAGCGAGAGGCGAGAGTACGAAAAGTTTAGAAAAATCAATAAGCGACACTTAAAAGCCAATCTAAATGCCGTGATGTATTATTCGGTGTACTTTCCTGTGGCTGAAATTATTAGTGCAGTAAGTACAGGCTTGTTGGTATGGTATGGTACGCGTGAGGTACTTGGGGCGCAAATGCGGGCAGGAATTATGGATTTACCTTTTCTTGAATTAGAAAGCCAAATTACCTTGGGTACACTCATCGCATTTATCATGTACCTCTCCATGTTTTTTCGGCCAATTCGCATGATTGCCGACCGATTTAATACCCTACAGTTGGGGATCGTAAGCTCAGATCGAATTTTAAAGTTGCTTGATGATCAGTCATTTATTCAAAACAAGGGGAATTACCAAACAGGGAAGTTGAAAGGTAATGTCGTATTTAAAGACGTGTGGTTTGCTTACATTGATGAAGATTACGTGCTGAAAAATATCAACTTTGAAGTGAAGCAAGGAGAAACCATTGCTTTTGTTGGAGCTACAGGTGCGGGAAAATCTTCCATCATCAACCTACTCACGCGGTTTTATGAAATCAACAAAGGAAAGATTTTAGTAGATGGCCGCGATGTACATGAATATGATGTGAGTTATCTGCGAGAACACATTGGAATGGTGTTACAAGATGTGTTTTTGTTTTCAGATACCATTAAACAGAACATCACCTTGGGCAATCCTGATATTTCGCAGGAACAAGTAGAACAAGCTGCCGAACTCGTTGGGGCCAAGGAGTTTATTGACAAACTGCCAGGTAGATTTGAGTACAATGTGATGGAACGAGGTGCAACGCTCTCGGTAGGTCAACGACAATTGATTTCCTTTGTACGGGCGATGGTTTATGATCCTCAAATCATTATTTTAGATGAAGCAACGTCATCGGTAGATAGTGAAACCGAAGAAATGATTCAGAGTGCCATTGATCGTGTCATGAAAGGTAGAACGGCTATTGTGATTGCCCACCGATTAGCTACTATTCAGAAGGCTGATAAAATTGTGGTGTTAGATAAAGGGGAAATTAAGGAAATCGGCACACATGAAGTGTTATTGAGTCAAGGCGGCTATTATACAAAATTGTATGAGATGCAATTTGCCGAGGTTTCGTAATGGCGTTCTGCATAAAAACACTAAAGGGGATGCGGTTTGAGTCTCATCCCCTTTAGTGTTTATTTCAGGCATTACCAATCAATTTCGGTTTTTCCCAACGATTTCAAATACGCATTGGCCTTACTAAAATGCTTATTCCCAAAAAATCCATTATTTGCTGAATAGGGGGAAGGATGTGCAGAGGTCAACACACAATGTTTCGCACGATCTATAATTGCCCCTTTATTTTGCGCATATTTTCCCCAAAGTAAAAAGACTAAGCCTTCTTTTTGTTCAGAAACTACACGAATGACTGCATCTGTAAATTCTTCCCACCCCTTTTTTTGGTGTGAGCCTGGTGTTTTGGCTCGTACCGTTAACGTGGCATTAAGCATCAATACGCCTTGTTCTGCCCAACGCTCTAAATTGCCTGTTTCAGGAAATGGTTTGCCCAAATCCTCTTGAATTTCTTTGAAAATATTCTTCAATGATGGAGGCATTCTGATGCCATCATTTACAGAAAAACATAAGCCATTTGCCTGCCCTGGACCATGATACGGATCTTGCCCGATAATAACTACTTTTGCATCTTCAAATGAACATTTATCAAAAGCGTTAAAAATCAATTTACCTGGAGGATAAATCGTGAATTGTTTGATATCTTCTTTGATAAAGGCAGTTAGCTTTTGGAAATACTCCTTTTCAAATTCTGGCTGTAGGAGTGCTTTCCAATCTTCAGCAATTTTTACATTCATAGTTAGTTGATTTAGCTTGCAGCCAAAAGTTAGGAAGGATTTGGGGCAATTGGAAATTTTATATTGAGAAAACCATCAGGGCGGAAACTGCAGCAGTTTGGTAAGTGGTACGATAAGTCTTTCTCAATGCTAGTATGGTTTATTAAAGTAGTTTAATGCTATTCTCTGTGGAGTTTAGTTACTTTAGAAAGAACTTGTCTAACATTAGTTTTTTCGACTGAAAAAGAGTTAAGCCCAAATCATTATGGATGCTACAATTTCGAGTAACTTCGTTCAAGTAAACGACACGACTGTGCATTACCTCACGGCAGGAGAGGGAGAAGTCGTTTTGCTACTACACGGTTGGCCCACATCATCTTACCTATGGCGGAACATCATGCCTGAATTAGCCAAAACACATCAGGTTATTGCCTTGGACTTACCAGGTTTTGGGAAATCCGATAAAAAAATAAGCGATTCGTACAGCTTCCGATATTACGACGATTTAATCAGTGGTTTTTTAACTCAGTTGGGTATTGAACAAGTCACCTTAGGCGTTCATGACTTGGGAGGGCCGATTGGTTTGTACTGGATGGTTCAACATATGGCACAAGTGAAGCGATTGATTTTATTCAATACATTGGTATATCCTGAAGTATCGTGGGCGGTAAAGCTTTTTGTTTTAATGACGTTATTACCCGGTATACGCTCATGGCTAAGCAGTGCTGGGGGCATTAAGTGGGTGATGAATTTTGGCGTTCACCAAAACCACAAGTTAAGTTCAGCAGATATCCAACAATATCAAGAACCTTTCCAAGCGCTATCGGCTCGAAAAACTTTGCTCAAAACAGCTCAGCGTTTGAGTCCCAAAGGGTTTCAGGAAATTGCCCGAAAACTCCCTGAATTTGCAGGGCCTGTACAAATTATTTATGGGAAAAACGACAAAATATTGCCTAAAGTGGCTAACACCATGAGCCGTGTGCAAAAGGACTTACCTCAGGCGCAGTTAGTGGCCTTAGCAAACTGCGGACATTTTTTACAAGAAGATGAACCCGAACAAATTAGCGAGATATTGACTAAATTTATAGAGTCATAAAATCGTTTCCCATGCCGAGCCATCTTCATACCGTCATCACAGAAAGCATGCAATCTTGGATTGCAGTTGGCTATCAACTCTTTGCCACTGAGGGGCCACGCGGACTTAAAGTAGAGGTCATAGCCCGAAAAGTAGAAAAAAGTAAATCTTCTTTTTATCACCATTTTGCTGATTTAGAAGTATTTACCAGCTTTTTATTGAATGAACACCTCGAAAGAGCTAAAATCATTGCCTATCGAGAGAGTCAATGCGAACGGGTAATACCCGACTTGATAGACTTGCTCTTAGATGTAAAATTAGATTTATTCTTTAATCGGCAATTACGGGTAAATCGAAACCATAGGGCCTATGAAGATTGCTTAGCAAAATCAAATCGCCTGTTTGAAAGCGCTATGCTAGACTTATGGGCTAGCGAACTGGAGTTAGAAAACAAGATGACGCTAGCCAATGATTTATTTAAGTATGCCATTGAGAACTTTTACCTCCAATTAACGGAGGAAAATTTAACCTATGAATGGTTGGAAAATTATTTTTTAGATATGAAAGCCATGGTTAAAGCCTTAAAAAAATCGTAACGAACATCAGATATATCCTTAGAGTAATGCTCATCATGCTTTTTCCATTTTAGGAAGCTTGTCATGAAAGTTTTCCATATCAGATAAAATCTCACTTAATAATAGCAGCACATTATTGATATAAGCTCCTTTATTCAACATGACGCATTCCGCTTTGAGTGAGCTAGAAGCATCTGTGATTTCTGATCGGGATGGCAAGCCTTTTTTGGCGAGGTTTTCCAAGACTTGCGTTGCCCATACTACAGGAACATGTGCCGCTTTGCATAACATCAAAATCTCTTGTTGAATCTTACCAATTTTATCCCAACCCACTTCCACCGCTAAATCTCCACGAGCAATCATTACCCCCACTTTCCGTGTTTTCATGCCTGTTAGGATAATATCGAGCAAGTTATCAAAGGCAAACTTGGTTTCAATCTTGAAGATAATGCCCAATTCATGGAGGGCATCCCACTTTTCTAGTTCTGCAAACAAGTCTTCCACATCTTCCTTAGCGTTTACAAACGAGAAGTTGACCACATCTGCATGCTTCACCACAAACGCTAAGTCGGTTCTGTCCTTCTCCGTCAAGCCACTGATGCCTAAATTCGTATTGGGGAAATTGATGCCTTTTTCTGCTTTAAGCTTCGATCCTTTTTCTTTGGCACTCGTAATTTTCACCTCAAAACGATCTGGAAATATCGCAGTGATGACACTGCCAATTTTACCATCATCAAACATCACGGAATCTCCTTCTTTGATTTTCTCAAAAACGGTTGGTACTTGGCAAGAGATATGTGCGCCTTTTAGGATATGACCATCTTCATTGAATTCAGCAGGTTCGCCTGGAATGGCCTCTTTTGTTATGGTTAGTGTATCACCTACTCTCAGTACAAGCGCCCGTTCTACAGGTGGCAATTCCATGACTACTCCAGCTTCTAAGTCTCTATTGGTACATGTTAATACAGTTCCCGTACCGATGTAAGAAGTTTCATAAGCATGGATAATAATTTGCGCTGCGGATACTTCAACTACTTTTAATCTTCGCTTTTTGTGTCTGGTATCTGTCAAAGAAAATTCATCTCCTACAGCTAGCTTTTGAAGCCAATCTGCTGTAAAAGGCAGGGTGTTAGGTTCAGTATTTTCCGTAATTTCAGTGACGAGCGAAATGACGGCAGGGCTTACAATATTGCCACTTTCATCACGCTCAGGCGTAAACTTTCGTACTTTCATGCCTGGTGTGATGACTCCTGTTCTAATTTTTGGGCCTGCTAAATCCATCGCAATCTTCACTTTTCTACCGAGTTTCTTGGAAGCTTTTCGGATATTAGTGATGATTTTTTCCCAAACCTCAGGGCTATCATGTGCACAATTCACTCTTGCACAATTCATCCCATTTTTCACCATGTCGTACACCATTTGGTAATCGTAAGCTGCTTGAGTAGGTTGTGTTACCATAATCCTGACCCTTCTCCCTCGCGATCGGTAACCAAACAGGCGTTTGGTGTTTTTAGTCATCGTTCTTCTGCCCTCTCGCATGGAAAGCGAGGATTGGGCAGGAGCTTTAGATTTTTCCTTAGATAAAGTTTTTAGTGCACCCCTCGCTTTCAGTAAGCTGGCCAATACATGTAATTCATCACTCATGAGGCGCGTTAAACCTAATTTTTGCAAGCGCTTTTGAATCTCGCTCAAATCAAAGGTTCGTAGCTTTCGGTAATGAATTAGATTTCTGGCACTTTTATCATTTACCTCATGAATATCTTTTAGACGAAATTCTAACTCATTTTCTGCAGATTTTAAGGCCACGATGAGCCGATCAATGGTATCTAATAATTCAATTATTTTCGCACGCTTCATATCGTGATGTTCAGTGTTTTTTCCAGTAGTAATTTGGATCATGAATTTTGCTAAAATTAAGAGGAAAGCATAAATAATCCACGAAAAAACCCCATCTAATTACTTAGATGAGGTCTATTATGTATAAAGTATTGGAGCGTGTTAAGCTTCCACTTTCAAGACTACTTTGTAATCATCCAAATCGAGTTCACTGCCACTTTCTAGCGTTTCTGTCAAATCTAAAGCCGTGGCTTGTGTTTCTAAACAAATGTACTCCTTATGATTTGTCAGGGCTAAGTTTACCAACTCGTCTGCTTGCTGTGCTTTAATGGTAATTTTATCTTGTACCTCAAGCCCCATGTCTTTTCGCATATTTTGTACACGATTAACAATCTCACGGGCGATTCCTTCCTGCCGCAATTCATCGGTTAAGGTCACATCCAAAGCAATGGTTAAGCCATTATCTTTGGCAATAGACCAACCTGGAATATCTTCAGAAATGATTTCAACATCTTCCAAGCTTAGGTTGATGGTTTCGCCTTCCACCTCAATGGCATAAGTGCCTTCTTGTTCAATTTTATTGATATCATCCTGTTCAAACTGATTGATGACTTGAGAAATCCCTTTCATCATTTTGCCATATTGTTGTCCGAGCTTGCGGAAATTAGGCTTGATTTTTTTCACTAAAATGCCTGAAGTATTATCAATAAACTCCACGGCTTTGATATTTACCTCCGACTTAATGATATCCTCAACCGCTTTTAGATGATTGGTCGTTTCTTCATTTAGCGCAGGCACCAAGATGCGTGTCAGTGGCTGACGAACCTTGATTTTCTCTTTTCTACGGATAGAATGCACCAAAGAAGAAGCTGTTTGTGCCAAATGCATTTTGGTTTCCAATTCCTTATTGATGTAATCTTCATTAGGAACGGGGAACAAGTTCAAGTGTACTGATTCTACCTCGTTTAACTCAGACGCACTAAACAAGTCTTGATACATTTTTTCTGCGTAGAATGGCGCAATAGGAGCCATCAATTTGGTCACTTTATACAAACACGAAAATAAGGTTTGATAAGCAGCCACTTTATCGCGATTGTATTCTGATTTCCAGAAACGTTTTCTATTTAATCGAACATACCAGTTACTCAAGTCATCAATTACAAACGATTGGATGGCACGAGCGGCTTTAGTGGGATCATAATCGTCAAAAGCTTCATCTACTTCGGCAATTAAACTGTGAAGTTTGGAGATAATCCACCGATCTAACTCTGTACGCTCTGCTAATGGTACTTCTTCTTCGGAAAAATTAAAGTCGTCCAAATTCGCATAAAGCGCAAAAAAGTTATACGTGTTGTATAAAGTACCAAAGAACTTACGATTGGTTTCATCCAGTCCTTTCAGGTCAAACTTCAAGTTATCCCAAGGCGATGCATTCTCAATCATGTACCAGCGCGTCACATCTGCTCCGTATTGGTCAATCGTTTTAAATGGATCAATGGCATTCCCTTTACTCTTAGACATTTTCTGTCCTTTGGCATCCAATACTAATCCATTAGAAACGACATTTTTGAAAGCAACGCTATCTTCGAGCATTACGCCCAAGGCATGTAAGGTGAAGAACCAACCTCTAGTTTGATCTACCCCTTCGGCGATGAAATCAGCAGGGAAGTTTTCATCAAAAACCTTTTTCCCCTCCAAAGGATAATGCCATTGTGCATAAGGCATGGCACCACTATCAAACCATACATCAATCAAATCAGGTTCGCGATGCATGAGTTTTCCACTCTCACTCAATAAGGTAATCTGATCTACGTAGGGACGGTGTAGATCGAAATCTGGCGATAATCCACCATCTTTCACTACGGGCGAGTGTTCAGACATAATGCCTGCTTTTACCGCTTTACGCACATAATGATCCAACTCCGTTAATGAGCCAATGCAGATTTCTTCTTTCCCATCTTCGGTCCGCCAAATTGGTAGTGGTGTACCCCAATAGCGAGATCTGGATAGATTCCAGTCTACCAAATTCTCCAACCAGTTTCCAAAACGACCAGTTCCTGTAGATTCAGGCTTCCAGTTAATCGTATTATTCAATTCGATCATTCGTTTTTTCACCGCAGTGGTTTTGATAAACCACGAATCCAGAGGATAGTACAATACAGGCTTATCCGTTCTCCAACAATGTGGATAGCTGTGCTCGTATTTAGCGACTTTGAACGCTCGGTTTTCCTCTTTTAACTTGATGGCGATTAACACATCAGTCGGCTTGTACGCTGAATCGGCTAAGGTTTCATCAGATTCGTATTCTGCTTTTACAAATCGACCCGCCCAATCTGTCACCTCTTGCACAAAGCGCCCTTGTTTGTCAACAAGTGGTGATTCGTTCCCTAATGTATCTTTGATGGTGATGGCACTGATTCCCGCCTTTTGTCCAACGCGCATATCATCTGCGCCAAAAGTTGGGGCAATATGTACTACACCTGTACCTTCATCGGTATTTACAAAATCTCCAGGAATGACTTCAAAAGCTTTCCCTTCAGGTTTCACATAAACTAATAATTGCTCGTATTGGATACCCACTAAATCTTTTCCTTTACCCGTAGCCACTACTTTGTAAGGAATCAATTTATCGCCTTCTTTATAATCTTCTAATGCTAAATCGGCGGCTTTTGCATCGAAATATCGGCTGACGACGTTGGAGGCGAGTACGACAGTAATTGGTTTGAAGGTATATTGATTGAAGGTGTGAACCACGCTGTATTCAATATTTTCTCCTACAGCCAAAGCAGCATTAGAAGGGAGTGTCCACGGAGTAGTTGTCCAAGCTAAAATGAATGCTTCCGCGTTTTCATCGTGCTCATACAGCCATTCAGACTGGGTACTCTTTTTTACTTTAAACTGTGCAACTACTGTCGTGTCTTTTACATCGCGATAGCAGCCAGGTTGATTCAGCTCGTGCGAGCTTAAGCCAGTACCAGCCGCAGGGGAATACGGCTGAATGGTATATCCTTTGTATAATAATCCCTTATCGTATAGCTTTTTAAGTAAAGCCCACAAGGATTCTACATAATCCTTCTCATAGGTAATGTATGGATTATCTAAATCTACCCAATAACCCGCTTTGCGCGTCAGTTCATTCCACACATCGGTGTATTTCATGACTGCCTCGCGGCATTTTTGGTTGTATTCTTCTACAGAAATCTTTTTTCCAATATCTTCTTTAGTGATGCCCAATTCCTTTTCTACCTGAAGTTCAACAGGCAATCCATGGGTATCCCAACCACCTTTCCGCTTTACTTGATACCCTTTGAGGGTTTTATAGCGGCAGAAAATATCCTTAATTGCCCGTGCCATTACGTGGTGAATGCCGGGCATTCCATTGGCCGATGGCGGCCCTTCGTAAAACACAAACTTGGGAGAGCCTTCACGAGAAGAAATTGATTTTTCGAAAATGTCGTTTTCTTCCCAAAATTTTAAGACGTCTTCACCCACTTTCACAAGGTCTTGTACCTTGTATTCCGGATATTTCAGATCTTTCATCGCTTTGCGTGCCTGTACATTAGGCATTAAATCGTGACAAATACATTATTAATTGTGGCTTCCTGCTTTCAGTACTAACCATTCAAATGTTGAACAAAAAGAGCAACATTTCAACAAAACTGGAAGCCTTCAAAAATTTTAGCTAGCGAATTTACGATTTTGTTTTAGGATTTGGAAATGTGTGGAAATGTTTCGTTTGCTGAATGCTTGATAAGGACTGAAATAAATAATGCCTGATCAATCAGTGATGATCAGGCATGTGTATTTTTTACATGGAAGACTGTATTGCGTTAAGCTGCTTCTTCTACCAATTTGAAGCCCACCCCATGTACATTTTCAATTTTTACATTGGGGTCGCGTTTTAAGTATTTTCGAATTTTAGTGATAAATACGTCAAAGCTTCTTCCATGAAAATAATCATTTTCGCCCCAAATGGCTACTAAAGCATCTTCGCGGCGTAAGGTTGAACCTTTATTTACACACAATAGCCTTAAAATATCACTCTCGCGAGAGGTTAAATGTTGTGCTTCCTCTTCATTATTGAAGCTCAGCTCTTGGTTGAGGTAATCAAAGGTATATGCTCCAATTTGAAAAGTGGTTTGGGTATTGTTCGAATGATAACTGGCAGATCTGCGTAAAATCGCATTAATTCGGTAAACCAACTCTTCTTCATCAAAAGGTTTGGTAATGTAATCGTCTGCCCCGATTTCAAAACCAACTAACTTATCTTCCTTAAGTGCTTTTGCCGTAAGAAAGATGATGGGTACTTTTAAGTCTTGCTTCCGTATTTTCTTTGCTAACGTGAAGCCATCTGTTTTAGGCATCATCACATCGAGAATGCAAAGGTCGTAGTGTGAACTTTGATACGCTTTGAGTCCTGCATTACCATCCCTTTCTAAATGTACATCGAACCCTTCTGATTCAAGATAATCCTGCATCAACTCTCCTAAATTGAGATCATCTTCAACTAATAATATTTTAGGCTCTTGGTTCATGTTGTTGTTGCTATTGTTATTTGGATATAAGGGTGTTATCATTTTTTTAACCTGTTATGTGGTTACCATATTGGTTATTTCTGGGAGACGCAAGATTTTGGCCGCTGCCCTGCATTTTGTTATGCGGCAGCTTGGGGCTGGTTTAGAGGCAAAAAGACTTCAAAGGTGCTCCCTTTTCCCGGTTCACTCTTCACACTTACTTTACCATCGTGGCGATCTACAATCATCTTCACATAAGCAAGTCCTAATCCAAAACCTTTCACATCGTGTACGTTGCCAGTAGGAACGCGATAAAATTTATCAAACACGGCTTTTTGCTTGTCTTTACTCATCCCAATTCCTTTATCTTCAACTGAAATGATGATGCCATTGTTTTCATTTCGGGTGCGTACGGTAATCTCCGGTCGCTCTGGAGAATACTTATTCGCATTATCGAGCAGGTTAGAGATCACATTGGTCATATGTAGTTCATCCAATTCCGTTTCTGCTTTTGCAGCGGACAGGTCGTAATTTATAGCCCCATCTCGATTGCGCACTTGCATATCTACCGTTTCAATGGCTTTTTGGACCACGTTATGTACACACGAGTTGTGTTTTTTCAACTTAAACTCCCCTTTTTCCAACTTAGCCATACTCAAAACTTGCTCCACATGTTCTCGAAGCTTCTGATTTTCTTCATGAATCACATCCGCATATTTTGTCGCCTTAGCAGGATTGTTGGCTACTTTCCCTTTTCGAAGCATGTTACTTGCTAAAGAAATCGTTGCGAGCGGGGTTTTAAACTCATGCGTCATATTAGTAATGAACTCCGTGGTCATTTCGTGAATACGCTTTTGACGCATAATGGTCAGGATGGTCATCACAAAGCTGGTGGTCACTAAGAGAATCAAAATAACAGATGAGATGAGCATTAAACTCATTTTAGCATAAATGAAGCGATTTTTATCTGGAAAGCGAACGACTAATTCTAAACCACTTGCTTGAGAAATTCGGCAAAGACTTTGCTTAAAGGGCTTGGTTTCGAAGAATGCGAGGCTAAATAATCCTTTTTTCTCTTTTGTATTAAACCATTGAATATCGTATTCAAAATCAATATTTACCTTGTGATATTTTAATTCATGATTAAGTAATGAATCAAAACAGGTATTGTTTTTAATGTTTTCTACTTTAAGGGGCAAATCGGAGATGGCACACATTCGTGCTTCTCCTAACGCATTACAAGCATGCTTATCTTGAGAAATTTTATCGATAGCCGTACGCACAGCTGAACTCACTCGATGGTCAAACTGTGCCTCTCGAAGTTTTGCAGCATGATTTACCCAATTGATTTGGAGTATCACCAAACCAATGAGCGCTAAAGCCGATAGCCCTATTAAGTATTGTAACTTCTTACTCATTAATTTCATTTCCTACTGTGTGGTTGAAGTTTGTTCGGTTTACAGACAACGAGTACTGAAAAATGTTAGTTTGTAATTAGTCTAAGTAATTGTTCAATTACTTTGTTAAGTAAAATGCCAAATAAATATAATATACAATTCAGTTAATGTACAAAAATAGGTTTTAGTTGACTAGTAAAAGTGTTTTAACAGGAGTTTAACAGGGCTTTTTGCTTTGATCATCGCATAAAATTGGGCAATACGATCACCTTGCGCATGAACTTCTTCAGCTTGGTTTCGTATTGGCTTGGTGTGGTTAATGGATGATGATGTATTTTATAACGTCTGTTATTCGTTGCTCAGATTTAAGATATCATGGACTTTGTGTATTGATAATCCTGTAAGTTGGGCAATAGCATCTAAAGAATGTCCTTGCTGATACATATTCAAAACAATTTCTGTATAGCCAGTTTCAAGTCCTTCCTCAAACGCTGTATCTAATGCATTTTTTAAGTCACGATAATATTTCAAACTATCCTCATAAGATCGTACTTGTTCAGGTGTGAACTTGGCGATTTCGGCAACTTCAAACAACTGCATGGTATTTCTATGGTTCTAACAAAACTTGTCTCCTTTTTTCTCTTTCACATCATTTACAAATTGCTTAATGCGTTGCTCTTGATCTTTTTGACAAATGACTAAAACATTACCTTTTTCAACGATAATGTAATTATCCAATCCTTGCACAATGACTAAGCGATCATCAGGTGTTTTGACGATGCAGTTTTTGGTGTCGTAGGTGAGTACATTGCCATGCAACACATTCTGGTCTTCATTTTTTTCGGAAAGGGTAAAGAGCGATTTCCAAGTCCCCAAGTCTGACCATCCAAAATCGCAAGGGAATACGTAGACATCATGTGCTTTTTCCATAATGCCGTAATCTATCGAAATGTTGCGGCATTGGAAATAAGCCGTTTTAATCACTTCCTCTTCCTTTTCTGTATAATAACTATTCGAGATTTCGGCGAAAGCTTCTCCAATATCGGGTAGGTGTTCTTCAAAGTTTTGGATAATGGCGGATACATGCCAAATAAAAATCCCAGCATTCCACACATAATCACCACTTTCTAAAAAGCCTTTGGCAAACTCTAAATTGGGCTTTTCAGTAAATGTTTTCACTTTCAACAAATGATGCAAATTTTCGCCTTCCATGTGTTGAATGTAGCCATATCCCGTATCTGGACGGCTTGGCTTAATCCCAAGTGTGACTAATACGTGTTTTTCTTGGGCGGTAACGGCTAATGCTTTTGTGGCAATTCGTACAAACTCTTCTTCTTTAGTAATGATGTGATCCGCAGGTGCGACTAATAAGTTGGCATTCGGATTTTTAGCGGCAATTTTATAGGCGGCATAGGCGATGCAGGGAGCTGTATTGCGCATCACAGGCTCCAATAAAATTTGCTCGTCCTGCATAAATGGGAGCTGTTCCGTCACAAGATCGTAATAATCTTGATGGGTAACTACATATATATTTTCTTGGGGGCAAACTGATTCAAATCGATCTACGGTTTGCTGAATCAGTGTTTTGCCTGTTCCTAAGATGTCTTGGAATTGTTTGGGATGGTTTGTTCGACTAAAGGGCCAGAATCGACTACCTATACCGCCCGCCATAATGATTACATAGTTATTTGTGTTGTCCATAAGGATGCTTGATTACATTTCCGCAAAAGTTAACCAAAAATAGGGGATTAAGTAATCAACAAAAAATAATCTTGAGTGGCACATATAATCACATCAATAGGGATGAGTTAATAAAAAGCGGCTGTAAGAAGTGATTGTGTGGAAAGTTAGCAAGATGATTATTCAGGATTGGCAGGTTTTATGCCTTGCCCACAGCTATGGAACGCTAAAAAATAGTGCTTCATTAGCTTAACTCAATACCAAACGCACGCTGAAACGCTTCCTTTCTCGTTCGAGTGAGTTTGAGTTGTGTGCCATCTTGGAGAATGACCATGTAATCGCCTTTAAAATAAGGTTGAAGCTCTTGTATTCGATTCAAATTCACAATACTGGAACGATGAATTCTAAAAAATAATTTAGGATCGAGTTGGGTTTCTAAGGTATTCATGCTTTCGCGGATAACATGTTTTTCTGGCCCTACATGAATTTGAACGTACTGGTCTGCTGCCTCTACCCAATCAATATATGCAGTTTGAATAAAACGGATTCTACCTTTTTCTTTGATTGGAATACGACTGAGGTATTGTCCTACAGACTTGCTATTTGCTTGTGCGTATTCAATTAAACCAGATAATTTTTCTCCAATTTCATCGACTCCTTGCTGAAATATCTGAGCTTTAGCTTTGTGCAATGCGCGATAAAAGCGTTCATCATCAAATGGTTTTAACAAATAATCGAGGGCGTTGACATCAAAAGCCTGAAGTGCAAAAGAATCATAAGCTGTAGCAAAAATATAATAAGGTCTACAAAAGTGTTCTACTTGCTTAATTACCTGAAAGCCATCCATTTCAGGCATTTGTATATCCAGAAAGACCAAGTCAGGCTTCAATTTTACAATTGCCTCTACAGCTTCATAACCATTGGCACATTCTGCTAAAATTGAGATTGTTGCATCTCGCTCTAACAGATGCCTCACCACTTCGCGAGCGTAATGTTCATCATCTACAATAACTACTTTTACTAACTTACTCATGATTGACAGGAATGGAGATCAGTGCTTCTACACCTAAATGATGATTTTGAATTTGAAACTGTCCTTTTTCCCCATAAATGCGTTGAAGGCGATGTTGAATGTTCGATAAACCAATGCCTTCTATAATGGTGTAGGGCAGGGGAGGCCCATCGTTATAAACGCGAATGGTTAAGTGCTTGCCTTGAATTGTGGCACTTATTTTTAACACGTTAGCATCTAACTTTTTAGAAAATCCATGTTTGATGGCATTTTCAACTAGTGGCTGAAGAATAAGGTTGGGCACTTCCACCATTTTAGCGGCTTCATCCACTTCAAACTGAATCGTTAGGCGATTTTTAAAGCGGATTTGTTCTAAATTCAAATATTCCTGTAGAAAGGCCAACTCACTTTCCAGTTTTACCAGTTGTGTGTTGCTGCTTTGCAGCACTTTTCGCAATAAATCACTCAAAAGTGATAACATTTTTACCGCTGATTGCTTTTCGTCTAACCGTACTTTTGCGGCAATGGTATGCAGGGTATTAAATAGAAAATGAGGCTGTAATTGCATGCGTAAGGCTTGTAATTGAGAAGAACTCAGGTCTTTTTCTAATTGTACCGCTTTCAATTCCCGTTCACGAAAACGTTCATAGTACTCTACGGCATACGAAATTCCGATTATCGCCCAATAAATTAACCAACACCATTGAAAGATTTGGAAATAAAATGACAGGTAAAAACCTTTAAATACCGAATAGCTAAATGGCGTTTGATTGACCAGTAAGAAAATAGAAACATAACACACTAAGAAAATCAATATGCTAATAATGCTAAACGGAAGGTGAAATAGTAAACCTATTTTCCAATTCGCCTTACTTACCCTGTATTTTCGACCAAGCTGAATAATCATGGGGGTTAGAACCAGCCAAATCGACCAAGCCAAAACTTGAATGAGGAGCAATCCCCAAAAGGAAGGTGATTTTTCCTCATAATCTAAGCGCAGGTAGAGTTGTATAGTCATTAACAAGGCTATAGTAGCCCATGCAATGGCAATGACACGCATTCCTATCGTTTTTTTGGTATCCACAATGAATTATAAAATATGAAAAAAACGTGATTTAAGCATAAATCAGACAAGATTTACCTACTTCAAAACATTTTACTTTTTTTTAATCGTGAATGCAACTTTAAATAATTAATCCAGTTTAATAGGGTAGTACGATTTCGGTTATAAATATGTGCTAATAAAAAGTCCAATTTTTCAAAAAAGATAGGACTATTCCGGTGTAATATGTAACTTTTTGAATAGGGAAAACGGTTTAATAGATAACTAATTACTAAGTTTACTTTTCATACTGTTTAATTGTATAAAGTGATGTTACAATTTTATGTCGGTAAGTATGCCAGTTTTTGCATAATTGCTTTAATTGGTTTCTTTACAATTTCTTCGAGCACAATCTACGGGCAATGTACAACAGGCTGTACAACAACCATCTCATCTAATGATGCAGGCACATACACCATTGATGGAAATGCAAATAAACTCTGTATTACAGGGGGCACATTTACAGGTACACTTACCTTGATGAATGGCGCAGATTTATGCATTGCTACTGGTGTTACGTTTACACCTGCAAATTTTACAATCAATAATAATCAAACCACTGTTACCAATTATGGTAACTTTGATTACACTCCTCCTTCATCCCCATATGAAGTTTCGGGTTCTTTCATTAATCGGGGTGATTTTATCATCAGAGGAGCGGTTCGAATTACGGGCAGTGGGAGTATCGATACACAAGGGTCTTCTTTTGAAATTACAGGTAGTCTTGATGTTCAAAATGATTTAGATATTGTTGGCGATGCAACGGTTGGTGGGGCGATGTCAATCACTGGCGGAGGAACGGTAACCCTACAAGATGGGGTGTTAGATGTTGGAGGTAGTTTTTCAAATCAGGGAACGGTTACCGCATCAGGAGCATCAACCTGTGGACAAATTAATGTATCAGGAGCAAGCCAAAATCTTGGAAACTATGGTGCAGATAATAGTTTTATTGATATCTGTGACAGTAGTGGAACAGATGATGGTTTTGATGTTAATTTTGGAACAGTAGGCGGAAATGTAACCACCTGTACCTGTGCAGGAACTTTACCAGTCGAATTCATATTTTTCCGTGGAGAATTATTAGATGATGTTTCAGTACTTCGCTGGGCCACTGCGATAGAAAAAAATAGTGATAGTTTTATCATTGAGCGCAGTTTTGATCTGGATGAATTTGAAGCAATTGGTTTTGTTAAGGCGCAAGGCAATTCGAATGTGTATCAAGATTATTCTTTCATCGATGCGGAAGGAAATACGCAAACCACCTATTACCGCTTAAAGCAATTAGACATTGATGGAACTTTTACCTACTCAAAAGTGATTAGTATTAGTCCAACTTACGCTCCTCCATCACCTCAGTTTTATTATGCACCGAGCCAACAACTTCTTCACATCAACCTGCCGAGCTCGCATAAAGATGAAATGTACGTATACATTCTGCAAGCAGATGGTACCCTACTCAGCGAATCCAAAATTGAAGCAAATACGGAGCTTTCAGTTGAAAAACTTGGAATAGGCATGCATATTGTTCGCTATCAGTTCGGTAACTATCAAGGTAGTTGGCGTTTTCTCAAACAATAAAATCATGCTATGGCCATACAAATTTATGCGCCCCATTCTTACGAAGACCTTCGGGGTATTCCGAAAGTTTTTTTAGCGGGTAGTATTGATAATGGACAGGCGGAAGATTGGCAAACATGGTTGTTTGAACAATTAACCGACATAAAAGTTGTATTACTTAATCCAAGGCGGCCAGATTGGGATAGCCAATTAGAATGTGATCGAAACAATCCCCAATTCAGAGAGCAAGTGGAGTGGGAGCTGAATGGCTTGCATGCCGCAGATTTTATTGCGATGTATTTTGCCCCAAACTCTAAAGCGCCTATTAGTCTTTTGGAAATGGGATTATTTGCGCAATCTAAAAAAATGATAGTTTGTTGTCCAAAAGGCTATTGGCGTAAAGGAAATGTAGATATTGTTTGTGAGCGCTATCACATCAAACAAGTAGAGACCATCGAAGAATTGTTAAAAGAAATTCAGTTGATTGCGGGATAATCAACGTATTTATTGATTTTTTCTAGTGAATTTGAATAATGAATAAACGATTTTACCGTTTCATTTTATGAAATCGTAGGAGTACTTTTTTAAGGAGCAGTGAGCTATTTTTAGGAGCCTTTAAATCTGGTTTACGTTTATTAAGCTGCTACTCAAGAAATTAATTGATAAATCACTTTTTTAATTGATTGAATTTTCACAAGTTTGACAGTAAAATGTAATTTCCGCAATAAGTCTAAAATTTAATCTTTTGAGTTTGTGGGAAATTTAATATTTTTAGGATAAAATCATCCTTAAATCTATGAAGGAATCGAAGTTACTTTACCCTGAAATTCGAGATTTTTTTAGCGTTCATCGCTTAAAAAGGGATTTGAAATACAATAATATTTACATGTCTTTCAGTGGTGTGTTTTCGCAGGATATCCTGACCTTGATAGGTTTGAGCCTGAGGAGAATACCCAATAGTGGTATTGTAAGTAGACGTCTGTTTGCCTTGGTGATTGAGATGACTCAAAACATTTATCACTACTCCAATCGCAAGGTATACTCTGAGAAAGACAAACGTTACATCGGCACAGGAACCATTGCTATTGGAGAAGATGGTGATCATCATGTGATTTCTTCAGGCAACTTTATGGATACAAGTAAGACGGAAAGGCTTATTAAGCGCAGTAGCTATATTAATTCTCTTGATGAGAAAGAATTAAAAGAATATTATTTAGCTCAACGTAAAATCAAACGTGATGATGGTATGCCTGGTGCAAACTTAGGTTTGATTGATATGAGAAGAAAGTCTAAAAATTTATTGGGTATCCATATTGAAAAAGTTGATGAAAAAGATTCTTTCTTTATCTTGTCAATTAGAATTAAGAAAGGATAAGAAAAATTCATCAAGAATTGGAACAATAATTACATCAGACGGATGTTTTTGTGATAGAATTGTATATTTTTAGCAATTCAAGTCAATGGATTGACATTGAAGTTGATAGATGAACTGGAATCATGGAAAATCTCTATATTAAAGGTTCAAATGATATTCCAACCATAATCTTTAATGCCTAAACAGGTAATTTAGAAATCTCAGGGTATTCTTATCATGAGTATACAACAGAACTCTATCAACCCATTTTTGATTGGCTTGAAGTGTATTTGAAATAATGTAGTGAAGATATTAGTCAATTAGGACGACAAATTCAGATGAACGTTAACATGACGTATTTTAATACAAGTTCATCGAAGTGTTTTTTGGAAATTTTGACGATGCTCGAAGATGATTAGGAAGAGCAAGTAGAAAAATCCCCTAAATTGGCAGGTAAAAAAATTGTAATTGTAAATTGGAGTTCTGAAGATAATGATGATTTAGCAGCTCCATTGGTAATATACATGAACAATCTGTAAAGCGATTTTCTACAATTAAATTGATAGAAAAGTTTCAGAAAGTTCATCCTAAGGTTTTAGTAGATATTATGTGGCATAATTAAATCAATTTTGTCACTCAACTATAAACTATTTTACCAATTAGTTTATTCAAACTAATTGAACTGAAGATTTTTCGTTGAAAATTAAGAATAGGATAGCACATGGAGAACTTCCACATCAAAGGTTCGACTTATATTCCAAACATAGACTTTAATGCTGAAACAGGTATTTTAGAAATTGCGGGTGAGTCTTACCATGAGTACACAACAGAGTTCTATCAACCGGTTTTTGATTGGCTTGAAGCTTACTTAAAAGAATGTGGCAAAGATGCCAATGAACCTGGTCGTGAGATTCAGATGAACTTTAAAATGACTTATTTCAATACAAGTTCATCAAGACGTTTTATCGAAATTTTAACAATGCTTGAAGATTACCAAAAAGAACAAGCAGCCAAAGATCCTGCATCAGCAGAAAAAGACTTTGTCATTGTTAATTGGTACTACGAAGAAAATGACGTTGATATGCACGAAAGTGGTGAAGAGTATGAAGAGGATGTTGACCTTACGTTTAAGTTGATTTCTACTCCCGCTACAGTTTAAAAATTAATTGCTATTCTATAAAGATATTGGGCAAATGATCTTGTTAAACAAGTATCATTTGCCTTTTTTATAATGAACTTGTTTCTCAAATCCAGCTTCTGCTAATTATACTTCCCTTTTCCGAATTATTCTCAATCAATAAAGCAACATCTATTTCTTGCTTGAGTTCCTCTACATGGGAAATTACCCCCACAATGCGATTTTCCTGTTGTAAAGATTTTAGCGTTTCAAAAACAATACGCAGCGAAGAGCGATCCAAGGTACCAAAGCCTTCATCCAAAAAGAAAAAACTTTGCTCTGCCTGATTCAGCGATTTGACATTTTCTGCAAGCGCTAAGGCTAAGCATAAGGCAATTTGGAAAGTTTGCCCACCAGAAAGCGTTTTCAAAGCCCGTGTTTTTCCGCCATTTAAGAAATCACGAATTATAAAATCATTCCCTTCATCTAACTCCAGACTCATCTTGTTCTTCGTCAGCTTCACAAAGCGCTCATTAGCTGCCCAAACCAAGTTTTGCAAATACACAGTCGATACATATTCTACAAATCCTTTTGCTTTAAAAAGCTTATCGGTAAATACCTTTAAATTTGTTTGTCGAATAGCGAACTGCTTCAAACTTGCTTGATAGGCTCTTTTCTCTGCTAACTTTTTCTGATTAATCGCTAAGTACTGAGTCGTTTGAGCGATTTGTTCTACATATTCTTTTTGTTTCAACTCCAGAGCCTTTACGCGATTTCGTGTATCGGTCAACGCCTGATGATCAAATGGGTTGGAATCCAAACGTACACTTAATTCTTTCAAACGAATTTCTAACTTCATCAACTCTTCATAAAATTGACGAATAAAATCCTGCTCTTTACTAACATTTAACTCAAGCTTTAATAAATCACGGACTACCTCCAACTTGGTAAAGCCAGTTTCCAACAAGGTATCTTGAATGAGCTGTTGAATGGCTTGTAACTTTCTTTTTAAGCTTTGGAATTGTGTTGTCAAGCTTTGTATTTGCCCATCAATGGTATGAATTTCTTTTTCCAATTCAGCTTGAAGCGCTTGACTTTTGAGGTAATGTGCTTCTAGCTTCATCAGCTTTTGCTGACCTTTTTGATGATTGGCTTCTAAATCTTCAATACTGTAGGCCTTAAACTTCTCATATTGTAGTGTTTTTAATGAAGCTAAATGTGTTTCAACCGCAGCATTGGCCTTGGTTAAGCGATTTTGACGTTGATGTTCTTCCACTTTGTTAACCTCTACCTTTTTACGACACGCTTCTAAGGTATCTTTTAGCTGAATGAATTTAGCCTCCAGTTTTTTCAACTGCTGTTGACGTTCTTGATAGTGAGCGATTCGATTTGAAACAGCTTTAGCAGAAAGATCATGAGCCTCAAAAGCTGATTTTTGCTGTTCCAAGTTTTGCTGCTGTTTTGCCAATGCTACTAAGGTCTCTTCATATTGATGATGTTGTAAACCTAACTGTTCCAGCTCGGTGCCTAACTTTCCTACCTCCAACTGCAACGTGGCTAAATCTTTTAACTGTTCTTTTAATCGTTGCTTTTGCGCTTTTAAATCCTCCATTTCCGATAAAATGGCAGGCGTATGTGCCAAATGAGGATGATGCTCCGAACCACACAATGGACATGGTTCGCCATCCTCAAGTTGAGATGCATGTTTCGCAAATACATTTCGTTGTTGTAAATCCAATAGTTGCTCATCAATCTGCTCCACCTGCTTTTCCAGAACCTCAGGATTCATTTCAGGCAGTTCATCACCTTCCAATACCATTTGATATTTAGCAGCGAATCGTTCCGAGAGTTTATTAATCCTCGATGCGATGGCGAGCTGCCGATCATGCCTTACCTGATGGGCTCCTTCCAATTTCATTCGCTGTTGTGTCAACTGGTCTAGCTGTTGAAAAATGCTTGCTAAATCTTTCAACTGGGCAATATCATCCATTTGCTCTTTCTCTTTTTGGATGATTTCTTCATGCTCCACTAATTGCTCCGTGATTTGTTTCATTTGAAGCTCCATTTCTGTTAGACGAGCAGCATAAGCTTTCAACTCATCAGCAATTTCCACCCGTTCTTTTTCAGATCGTTGAACCTGAATGATATGCTCTAAGTCATCACACGTTTGCCTTATTTCATCTCGTTTGAGGTAAGCCGACTTTGCTGCTTCAACTAATTTACTTTGCGTTTGCTGGCGATCGGCCAAGCTTTTCTGTTTCTCGCGTAATCCTGAAAGTTGCTCTTGGCTATGTTTATACTCCAGTTCAAGCTCCGTTAATAGTTTCAATTTATCGCTAAAATGAGCAGTTGCTCGCTGATAATCTTCTAACTGCCGTTCCTTTAATGCGATGATTTCCTTTTGTTCCAGTAAAGCCTCGTGCTTTTTGCTG
>JBMYQA010000065.1:0-24799 GCA_049600855.1 Flammeovirgaceae bacterium
GATATACTTAGGAATATTTATAGAAATATTCAAACCCCAAGTAATTAATCATTTTCATAACTATAACCTGAATTCACTTTACTTTTACGACACCTTCTTCACATCAATTAAATTTATTAAAATAAGATAAATAGATAATAATGGTAATTATAAAAATGTTTCCAGCAAAAGAAGGAGATAGCTTTCTAATCAATTTAAATAACCAAAAACATATTTTAATTGATTGTGGATATCCTGATACATATAATAAATATATCAAAGAAGAAATGGCATCCATTAAGGAGTTGGAATTACTTGTAGTGACTCATTATGATCAAGATCATATTTATGGAGCATTAACCTTTTTAAAGGAAAATAATGAAAAGCAAAATATAAAAATAAAACAAGTTTGGCATAATGCATTTAAGCATATACAATTCATAAAACCAGAGAATGGAAACATCTCTAGAAATGATCAAAAAATACTCAAGCAAATATCCTTAAATGGATACCCAAGCCAAAACAAGAACACGATTAGTGCAGCTCAAGGATCATCATTAGCTGGGTTGATATTATATGGAGGCTACAATTGGAATATAGATTTTAATGGAAAATCTATTTCAACTAATAACGTACAGTTACAATCTGAAAAATATAAAATCTATTTGTTATCACCTGATAATACAAAACTAGAAAAGCTCGCAACTCAATGGAAAAAAGAACTAACCCGAAAAGGATTTCGAGGAAAGATATTTAATGATGCATTTGAATTTCTAACAATTCAAGAGAGAAGCGAAGTTTTAAATAGAAAAACAAAAACAATATCTCAGTCTCATAACTTATTTGAAAAGTTATTACGTCAATCATTTTTGGAAGATCAATCAAAAGTAACTAAAGATAATGCGCCTGAAAACCTGAATACAATACGAAAAATGGCTTTACAAGTACTCTCTAAAGAGAATTCTTATAAAGCCAGCATGAAGAGAAAAAGAAAGAAAGCGGCAAGAGATGATAAGTATTTAATGACTGCTATTGCTAAAATCTAATTTTGATGCAATCACCCTATAAAGGATATGGGATTTTTAACTCGAATGTAATGTCAGCTCATTATCAAGATCAGGATAAAGTATTAGGTGCTATATTATTAAAACTGAAAAATACATATGGAGAATCCAAAGCGGTGGGTGATTTTATTGAATTTGGTCGACATGGTGAATTTATAAAAGCAGATGGGAATTATACTTTATACAAAATCAATATGCCCCTGAAATATAAATTGAAGTATATTATGGGAAACAGATGTTTTCCTACATTTCAAGACGCGGAAAAGTTTTATCAAAAGAACCTAAATCAAATTAAGAAAGTGAATTCCATATATAAAAGATAATTTTATAAGTGTAGTAAAGAATGCTACATTATTATCATACCACCTCTTGTTGTACCACTCTCCATTTTGGTACAACAATGGTACAACGAATTGTGATCTGGATTTCTAAAAAGTAGAAATCCTGAAAAAAGAAAAATGCTCAAACCTTTCGGAATGAGCATCTTATCTATTTTTTGGAAATCCTGATTGTTTCCTAGTGACCTCCGCAGGATTCAAACCTGCAACCTCTTGAGCCGTAATCAAGTGCTCTATTCAGTTGAGCTAGGAGGCCATGTGTTTAACGGGAGAGCAAAAGTAGAGATTAAATTTTATTTCGCAATAGATCATTCGTAAATTTTTGAAATAAATTCTGAATCCTTCTCCTGACTGCTATATTTGTTGCTCAATCGTAGCTCTAATCCCTTTAATGCATATTATGGAATTCCCTTCTAAGTTAATTGAGGACGCGGTGAATGAAATCGCTAAATTACCTGGTATTGGTAAAAAATCTGCGCTGAGGCTCGCGTTGTTCTTGCTCAAACAGGAGGAGGCTACTACTCAATCTTTGGCTGAGGCCTTGGTGAAGCTTAGAACGGAAATTAAATATTGCCAAACGTGCCATAATATTTCGGATGCAGATATTTGCTCCATTTGTGCATCGGCTACGCGGGATAAGTCCTTGCTCTGTGTGGTGGAAACGCCTTCTGATGTACTCGCTATTGAGAATACGGGGCAATTTAAAGGGGTGTATCATGTGCTTGGGGGGGTGATTTCGCCCATTGAGGGGATTGGCCCAAGTGATTTGAAGGTAAATGAATTAATTCAACGGTTACCAGGATCGGAAATTAAGGAGGTGATTTTTGCTTTGAGCTCTACCATGGAGGCGGACACGACAGCGTTCTACATTACAAAGAAAATTCGGGATTTTGGGGTGAAAATTAGTTCCATTGCCCGTGGGGTTCCTGTTGGTGGCGAGTTGGAATACACCGATGAGGTTACCTTGGGCAGAAGTATTGTTGGAAGGGTCAGCTATGATTAAATACAGTGAGTAACATGCTTGTAGTGGTGTTAGGTATTCTCGCGGTTATTGGCTTTGCCCACTTTATGTGGTTTTGGATATAAGCACCTGTTTGAACTTTTTCGTTCGGCTAAATAAAAAATTCAAACAGGCGCTAAGCAGTTGAAAGTAAAGTTTAAAAGAGCGTTGCTGCTTCTTAGTGTATCAGAAAAAGCCAGCACGCTCTCGCACTGGCTCCAAAAACTACCTAGTGCTCTGTCATTTCAAGTGTGACAGAGCACTAGTAGTACCTGCTCAATAATTGTTATCCTTATTCTACCATTAACCTTCCCATGTAAACTCCTCCAAACACATCCCTGACTTTCACCAAATACATACCCGCCACTAGGCTGTCTCGGTCTATGGTAACAACTTCACGATCAATCTGCTGAATCGTTTTAATCGGACGACCTAACGGATCGTAGATGACGAATTCCTGAATGGGTGCTGGATATGGCCGATCAAAGCTGGAAAGAATCCGCACTTGGGTGTGAGTGGTCATTGGATTCGGCGCAAAGTTCAAAGACAACACATTACGATTGATATCAGATGAATTGAAAATCGTCTCCGAAACTGTATTGGTGATGATGAAATCATTGTAATCAAATTGAATAGCTGCTGAGTTATGTACTTGTGAGCCATGCGGAATTCCATCTTTTAAGCGGATACTAAATTGCACAAAGCCATGACTATTGGGTTCATCGGTGATGCTATCGGGCAGGTGGATGCCGATAAACTCCCAGCGTAAAATCCCATTCTCATTTTGGAACTTGGTCAGTTGATGACTCTCTCCTTGAAGTGTCACCGTACTTGGATCAAGGTAATCGGAAAGGGTGTCCAAAATAATCACTCTCGAGGCGTAGTAGTTCCCCACATTCTGAAAGCGGATGCGGTAAATCAGGGCATCTCCGGAACCCAAACGCCCACCTAACTCAGAACCTGTATAGAACACTAACTTATCATTTGGATCGAATGAGCCTACAATTTCTTCGGAGGTTATCGTTACGTTATCTGCTGAATTGCAATCGGCTATGCCATTACCTAAGCTTGCGTTGATTGCCGCAAACTCGCCTAATGGGGCAACTCTGCTCACGGAGTCGGTCACGTAAATCGTTTTTGATGTTCCTGCAGGAATTTCATCCAATTGCCAAGTGTATTGCGTACCAGTCATGCTACTCCAAGATACATCGCTCGAAAGTGGCACAATATGTTCGCCAAAATCTACTTCTAAGGCAACATTGGAAGCCGTTACAGCGCCGTCGTTTTGATAGGTAATGGCAATGGTGTTCTGAAAACCTCTTCTCAATGCTGTAGTCGATAAACTAACCGATAAATCTGGATTTGGACAACCTGAAAATAACCCAAAGTCTAATCCGCAATGGCTGGAGTCGGATGCGGTGATTGTAAGGGAATGCGCACCCTGATTCGTTGGGCATACTTGCGACCAATTTCCTTCAGGCAAGGCGGCAATGGTATATTCGCCTTCATCCAAGTAAGTTTTATACTTGCCAAAAGCATCTGTACTCAACACCTTATTCCCAGGTTGGATGATGATTGTTTGATTTGCCAATACTGCTTCCTCGATATCTTGCTGGCAATTTTGGTTTTGATCATGATAAACGATTCCGCACACCAGCACGCCATTTTCTTCCACCACATCTATACATCCATTAATCGGTTGATTAGTGAATTCTTGAATCAGACCAGAGGGCCAAATTACGCGAATGGAATCTATGGTAGTCGCATCGCCCAAACCAACTAACACCCGCATAGTTCCTTGTCCGCCAGCACCTCCACCTGTTTGGGTCGTTACTGCTCTCATCTGCCAAACTTCCTGATCATATATCCTTGCTTTTACCATCACTTTTGCACCTATTCCACTTCGATTGGAACGTGTGCCTTCTAATCGTACACATGCCCAATTATTGCATTGTCCTCGACTATTCTTATAAAATTGATTTGCTTGATTAGAGTGATTGGCGATGAACAAATCCAAATCGCCATCGTTGTCATAATCGCCTAAGGCCGTCCCAAATGAGTTGGCCAAGTCGCGCGTCATCGGGTTGTCTAATCTTGAGAAAGTCGCATCGCCATTATTCGCATAGAAGAAGTTTTCTCCATCTTGATCATTCGTTACGATCAAATCCAAATCTCCATCATTGTCTAAATCTGCCCAGGCACTTCCGTGAGAGTGTCCGCCATCATTGACTACCACTCCAGAGGTAATGCGCGTGAAGTGCCCATTGCCATCATTTTGATACAAGAAATTATCCTGATTACTCGCATTCGCCACAAACACATCCAAATCGCCATCGTTGTCGTAATCGCCCCAGCTACTACCTACCGAGTTGGCACCGTCATTCACAAGGTGTCCGCTTGTCATTTTCTCAAACACCCCATTTCCCTCATTAATATATAGCGCATTATTTTGTCCGTTGGTATTCACCACAAACAAGTCTACATCACCATCACTGTCCACATCTGCCCAAGCTCCCCCTACCGTGTTAGAAGCTTCTGTCACTACAATACCTGTCGTGATTCGCGTAAAAGAGCCATCGCCATTATTGTGGTAGAGCAAATTGAAGCGCGTAGGCATAAAATCTGCGACAAATAAGTCTAAGTAACCATCGTTATCGTAATCGCCCCACGCTGCGCCGTGGCAATATCCGCCATAGTTGGCAATTTCGCCAGTAGTGATTTGGGTAAAACTGCCATCGCCATTGTTTTCATACAACTGATTGACTGCCTGAAGGTTATTCGCCAAAAATACATCTAGGTCGCCATCGTTGTCGTAATCGCCCCAAGTGCTTGAAACCGTTCCTCCTAAAGCATTCACCAATTCCCCTTCCGTGATTTTAGTGAAGGAGCCATCGCCATTATTTCGATACAACGCATTGGGTTTGTTGGACTCATATTCGGGAATGAACAAATCTTCGAATCCATCATTGTCATAATCTACCCAATTGACGCTCCATGAATTGTTTAATTCCGTATTTAGATCGGGAATTTGCTGTTGCTCAAATTGCATATTGGGGTCGTAAGCGAGATGGATGGTGGGCAAATCTTGCCCACAGGCGGCCTTACTTCTTAAACTCGCCAATAGAAAATCTCCTGCTTTGAAATCCTGCTCCAACTGCATTTGAAAACGCAATTTTATTCTACTCGAATCTAAATCAAGCACACCGGGCAATCCACGATCAGCTAATCGGCTATGCAATTCCTGTAAATTAAAGGTATAGGTATTATTCGATTGATTTGGATTTCCTACCGAAATGTAAGGCTCATTTAAAGGATACATTAACGCACTACTTCCCTGTAGGTAGCTCATTTTATTAGTAGTTGGAACTTGAATAGCTACAAACAAGTCTGTAGCTACCGCCAATTGAACACTAGCAATTTCCACTTCAACCTCTACCACAGAACTACAGGCATCTCCAATCGTTTTTCCATTTATTCGGAACTGAGTTTGGGCAGGCTTTGGCTCTGCATAGAGCTTCATGGTACGATAGGTACATTGAAAATCAGCAAAATTATTGGGATAGCCTGAGCATTCATAGCCGGCATACACGGTAATGTAATCGTAATTACAATTTGAGTAGGAAGCTTCTATGGCAATATCTTGGTTATCCAACGAGCCAATTTGATAGATATCGCCAACTTTGGGAAAATCCACGCCCGATGATTGATCGTATACGCGTTTAATCGTAAATGCACCAGACGGCGATTTGATATGTACCCAAGTGTTATTTACTGAACTGCCATTGGTATATAATCGTGCATTCCAAGTAACTGTTTTCTCCAATCCATCTATTTTGGGATTGCTAGATGTAATACTCAGTAACCGAGGACTAAATTTTATTCGGTCAGGAGCTGAAGTAAGCGTTTCTGTTCCACTGCCTAAGATGGCTTGCTTGGCAAACGTAAATTCCCAAGGCATATCCAAATAGGTATTTTGAGGGACAAAACAATTTGGAGCCAATTCAATGTAAACGGTTCCACTAAATCCATCGTCACTATACTCCAACGTTCCGCCATTGGCCTTGTATAAAGCGGCCAAGTCGAACCATAAGGTATCGCCCGCAATTTGAGTAGGCTGAATGGGGTTAACGGTTTGGGTCACTGCTGCATTGGTGTATCGCGTTCGCCGCTGCTTCATGTAACTATTGAGTAGGGTATAATTTGCTGGAATGACCACCCTTGCCTGTTGCATACTTGCCCAACTTCTGTATTCGTAAGGAAAGAGATTTCCCCCTTCATAATTGGAACAACAATCTCCAATACTTAACTGGAAGTTTTGAGTGATGACTTTGCTACAGCCACTAATCGTGGTATTTTTACTTCCAGAAACTGCAAAATAATAGCCGATCAGGGTAAACCTTCCGCTACGAATGCCGCATTGGTATTGATCACTGGAGTTTGTTGGATTAGGAAGATGACTCAGGTAAAAGTCATTTTCCACCGTAACTTCCTTAATCGCCCCACCAATATTTCCCGTCACTTTGTATTTTGGTTTTAGCCAAATGGAATCGCCTTGATCAAACTGAAAGTTCACCAATTCAGGACATTGAGCGGCAAGGCCATTTGGACTGAAATCATAGCTAAAAGTCCGCGTAGTGCCGACTGTTTGCGCACTCACATTCACTTCACTACAAGAAAGGTAAGTATGGGCACTCGCATCGTAAATCAATAATTCTGCACCCAAAGCGCTGAGTTGATTGCCATCTGGAATAGTCGTTTTTGCATAGCCATACGCCCAGTTTACATGATTAGCAGATGTGAACACCTCACCAGTAAAAATCGCTTCCAAGGTATCGCCAACCATCACGCGATTGGTTTTGATCTTACTGAGATCTAACCCACCATTCCCATCAGGTAATCCATTTTGATCATTATCAGGCTGACCGTAACTTACTCGTTGGATGGTATAATTTCTAAAAGCTAAACCGCCATCTGAACAGTCTAGTGGACAATGCAAATAGGAGCTGGTTAAGGTTTGACAGCTCATTGGGATGGGACAAGTAGCAGCACAAGTGGTATCAGCAAGGTATTGTGCCGTTAAGTTGATTTGTAATTCAGCACCATCGGTTTGTCCCGTGCAATTGGGCAACAAGGTCAAATTTAATTCCGATTTTGGAATGGGAAAGGGAGCAGGTAAGGGATATTTTACAATTAATTGTCGTGTTCCTTCATTAAAAGATGCCGCTGAAGCTGCCCAAGTTTTTGGACCACTGTGGTAATCCAAATCGTTCAGATTTCCACTCCACGCTAATCCCTCTGGTAAATCGAAAACGAGTTGGTAATGTGCCCCTGCGCCTTGTGGAAGGTTATTCTCATGGCTAGAAACTGTGAATGTATAAGTGGCTGGCTCTCCGTCATAAACATCTGCTGGAGCTTCCGTAAAAAAGGTCATGTAATTGATATTCACCTCTTGCCCTTTTCCCGACTTTGCGTAGGTATTGATTTCGCATACATCCTGATAAGCTAAATCGTACCGCCAACCCATGATCTTATCCGCTCCACATGCGGTGATGCAGCAGCGATACGTATCCCAAGTGACAATTAAAGTAACTTTAGGGGGAAGGTCAGGTAAATTCAACAACACTTGCCCAATGGAATTCGTACCCAAACAAGCATAGGCATTTGTCTGATTGGTAGGCGTAGTGGAAACGGGTAAGATTAAAGTTTCATTCCCTTCTCCCTCAAACTGATAGCGAATACTTGCAGGGTCTATTTTAGCGAATATTGTCGGGTCAAAGGTATCGTTAGCAGCATTTATCAAGGCTAACTCCAGGTCTTTCGCTAATCCACTTCCGTTATTGTACAGTCGTATTTCTTGCTTGCTAGGTACTTCTGCTGCAAAGCAAGTCGACAAGGAAGGAGTAGTGGTCACTTTAATGTTGGGGGTTTGGTAATCCACCGTGATGTGGGCATTGCTACTTTGTGTTTGCCCGTTTCCTGCTTCTCCCCAAAACACATGTATGACCGAACTTAAGGTTTTATCTTGACAAGTAATCCCCACCAACTGTTGTGTAATGGTGATGCGTTCGAAAGGATCAAAAAAGGAATCGCCATTTCCGATGCTAGAAAAATCAGCTACAGTCAAACTGTCATCATCCAGTATTCCCATATCACTTGAAACCCAAGATAATTCGGAAGGATGCACATCTGCCAATTGAAATCGATCAATTTTCCCATTGCCTCCATTTACAATTTCTATGGTTCGCGTAATGGTATCGCCTGAAAAGCTGGTGATTTGATTAGGATTAATTTCGATGATGCTCAACGAAGCATATAAAATATTGTAAGCAGCAGTTACGAAGGTATCAGTGCCTTGGTCATAGGTCATTTGAATTTGATTTCGGAAAATCGCTCCTGAAAGTTGTTCCGCAATTGCTTGGCTGGTTGCTTGGTATTGAAGCGTAACTACTAAAGGTGTTCCTGCTAAGATATCACTTGTACGAAATTGCAGGTTATTGTTTTGGGTCACATTCAACTCAGTAACCTGATTGTCAGTACTTGACACAGAATTGGGAATGTACGCCACACCAATTGGTAATTGCAGTGTAAGCATTCCATTTGTTAAGGTGTTTGTTCCAGTATTCTGGATGGAAATCTGCATAATGGCACTATCGACTCCCACTGTAATTTCTTGGGCTTGGCTCACTTGGATAGTTGCTTGTTGAGCGTTACAGCTATTTATGATGACACAATAGCAGATCAATACGGAAAAAATGATTCGAATCATGATGCATGGGTTTTAGTCAAATTCATTCTTTTACATACAATTCGAATGCATTCACAAATATTCACTTGAAAATCAATGAGATACGCATTAAAGTGACTATCTATGTTTTCTTATTTTCGTAATTAATTCTAAAAACAAGACATATTATATAAATATAACAATATGGATACATTTAAAATTTTTATTGTAGAAGACGATATATGGTATAGCGAAATTTTAGCCTATCACTTAGCCTTAAACCCCGATTACGAAATCAAAAAATTCCATACTGGCGAAGATTGTTTAGATCATTTACATGAAAATCCGTCAGTGATCACTTTAGATTATACCTTGCCTGATTTATCGGGAGAGGCTGTTTTAAAGAAGATTAAAACACTAAAACCACAGATTCCCGTCATCATGATCTCTGGTCAGGAAAGTGTGGAAATTGCCGTTTCCTTATGGAAAAATGGAGCCTACGATTACATTGTCAAAAATGATGAGACGAAAGATCGCTTGTGGAACACCATAAGAAATGTGCGTGAAAATGTGAACTTAGTCGAAAAGGTTGAGCAACTTGAAGCTGAGGTTGAAAAGAAATATAATTTTTCAAATACGATCATTGGCAATAGTCCTGCGATTCAACGAACATTCAAGTTAATCGAAAAAGCCACTAAAGCGGATATTGTCGTTTCGGTGACGGGAGAAACGGGAACAGGTAAAGAATTAATTGCGAAAGCCATTCATTATAATTCCAAACGCAAAAAGAAGCCCTTTGTGGCCGTAAACGCTGCGGCTATTCCTAAGGAGCTGATTGAAAGCGAACTCTTTGGGCATGAAAAAGGAGCCTTTACAGGTGCTGCTGCTCGAAGAATTGGCAAGTTTGAAGAAGCTGATAAAGGCACCTTATTTTTAGATGAGATTGCCGAAATGGATATCAATATGCAAGCGAAGTTACTGCGGGCATTGCAAGAGGGGGAAATCACACGAATTGGCGGAACTGGAACGGTAAAATTCGATGCGAGAATTATCGTTGCTACTCATAAAGATTTGAGAGAGGAAGTCAAAAAAGGAAACTTCCGAGAAGATTTATACTATCGCTTATTGGGCCTGAGCATCGAGCTTCCTCCTTTGCGAGAGCGCGATGAAGATATTTTGGTGCTCAGTAAGTTTTTCATGACAGAATTCTGCAAAAAGAATAAGCTGCCTAAGTTAAGGTTTACGGTGGAAGCTCAAGACAAGCTCATGAACTATCCCTATCATGGAAATGTACGTGAGCTAAAAGCGATTATTGACCTCGCCTGTGTGATGGCTGATAATGATGAAATTCATCCTGATGACATTCGATTTCGAGGAGGCGAAGAAGCTTTGGGGGAACTATTGCATCAGGAGATGACCTTGAAACAATACGAAAGGAAAATTATTACGCACTTTTTGAATAAACACAATCGAGATATCAAGTTGGTGGCTAAAAAACTGGATATTGGTGTCTCATCCATTTATCGAATGATTAAACAAGAAGAAATAAAGTTAGACTGAAGCGCATAAAATAACCTTTCTCAAATTGAGAATAAATTATAGCTTATAGAATTACACCAACTCAATTGCTTAACTACTCTTTGGCTATCAATACATTACCCTTTTGGTGGGGTTCATGCTTTAAACTTTCTTGTGAACAAAACTTAGCACGTTCAACTTCAATTCTATACACAACGTCATAAAAAAAAAGCTTTATGAAAGGCATTATCTTCAGCGAATTCCTCGAAATGGTAGAACAACAATTTGGGATTGATGTACTTGATCACATCATCCAGCACAGTGATTTACCTTCGGGAGGCAGCTACACTGCGGTAGGCACCTATCATCACAGTGAAATGGTTGCATTAGTTATTTCGCTCAGTCAAAAGTCAGGTATTTCGGTCTCTGAATTGCTCAAGACTTATGGTGCATACCAATTCAAACGATTTGCGATACTCTATCCCACTTTTTTTGATGGAGTCACCTCTGCCTTTGATTTTTTAGAAGGTCTGGAGAGCTATATTCATCCAGAAGTCAGAAAACTCTATCCAGATGCCGAGCTGCCGAGGTTTGATACCCAAAGGATGGATGAAAATACCTTACAGATGACCTACAAATCGGAGCGGCATTTGGGTGATTTTGCTGAAGGTTTAATTCAAGGATGCTTGAGTCATTTTCAAGAACAAGCTACCATCAGTCAGGAAAAGCTTTCTGCTGATGAGGATCATATTCTTTTTTCAATCATTCGCACCTAATCGCAAGCACATGGAAGATCAGGCTACAACAAACAAGCTCGATATGTACAAGCGAGCCTATGAACGAGAGAAAAGGGCTCGTAAAGAAGCTGAACGAATCTTAGAAGTAAAATCACGAGAGTTGTATTATGCCAATAAACGATTGGCCGATATGAATTATTCGTTGGAGCAATTGGTAGAAGCGCGTACCAAGGAGATTCAGGACATTGCTAAGTTTCCCAAAGAAAATCCACATCCTGTTTTCCGTGTTAATGACCAAGGGCAAATTATGTTTGCCAATGAAGCCAGCTCCAATATCTTGAGGTATTTCAAGAGCAAAGTAGGCGATTCTTGTCCAGAACTGATCATGACTATTGTTAATGAAGCGTTTGAGGCACAAGAAAGCATTGAGCGAGAAGTTGCCATTGGTGAGTTTTATTTCTCGTTTGTGTTCACTCCCATCCAAGATTATGTCAATGTTTATGGTCGAAATGTTACCGATAAACGCTTGGCAGAATTGGATCGTGAAACCCTTTCCTTGCGTTTATCTACTCTCATTAAAAACCTCCAATCTGCCATTTTATTGGAGAATGAAGACCGGGAAATTGTCTTAACGAACGAAAACTTTTGTCACCTCTTCCAGCTCCCAACTAAGCCACATCAAATGGTTGGTGTGGACTGTTCACAATCGGCTGAGATGAGCAAACACCTGTTCAAAAATCCAGCGCAATTTGTTCACAGAATCGAGGCATTACTCAAACGGCAAGTCGTATGCTCCAATGAAGAACTGGAAATGGTAGACGGCAGCATTCTTGAGCGCGATTACATTCCCATTTTCTCCAACGATCAGTACTTGGGGCATTTGTGGCAGTATCGAGATATTACTGCGCGTAAAAATTCTGAAAAGCAATTACTCGAAGCAAAAGTAGTAGCCGAAGAATCTGTAAAGATGAAACAGCATTTCATTGCCAACGTCAGCCATGAAATCAGAACACCTATGAGTGGAATTTTGGGGATGAGCAAATTACTTGAAGGCGCCAATTTAACGGGCAAACACCATACTTACCTAAAATCCATTCAAACCTCTGCTAAAAATTTACTGATTGTGATTAATGATATTTTAGATTTCTCCAAAATTGATGCGGGGAAAATGGAATTTGAAGCTGTCGGTTTTATCATTCCCGAATTAATCCAAAACCTTTCAGAAAGTATCTCGTACAAAACGGCCGAAAAAGACCTTTCCCTTACGGTCAATACTGATTCAGAATTACAAGGATTAGTAACCATAGGAGATCCATATCGCCTCAATCAGGTGCTGATGAACTTGGTTGGCAATGCCATTAAATTTACCGAGACTGGCGAGATAAAAATTACGGCTAAACTCCTAATGGACATGCCCACTCATGCCACCATAGGCTTCTCCGTATCAGATACGGGTATTGGGATTTCACCATCCAGGCTTAAAAAAATATTTGATAGCTTTAATCAGGCTGATGCCAGCATTACCCGACGCTATGGAGGCACAGGCTTAGGCTTGCCTATTTGCAAGAAAATCGTAGAACTTCAGGGCGGTCGAATTCATGTGGAAAGTGGCGAGGGTAAGGGAACTACTTTTTCCTTCACACTGAGCTTTCCTAAAGGAACCCAAACCGATCTGCCATCTGAAAGAGATGCAGAAACGGGCTGCTCTTTATCAGGTTATAACATTCTTTTGGTAGAAGATAATGTCATCAATCAACTGTATGCGACCGCTATTTTAGAAAAATGGGGTACGAATGTTTCTTTGGCTAATAACGGACAAGAAGCAATTAATTTGTTAAACCAACAGGCTTTTGACATCATACTGATGGACATTCAGATGCCCATCATGAATGGCTTGGATGCTACGAAATACATTAGAAATACGTTAAAGCTTTCTACACCGATTATTGCCCTTACCGCTAATGCCATTAAAGGGGAAGCCGAGCGCTACAAAAAAGCAGGGATGGACACCTATGTATCCAAGCCATTTGAGGAATATGAGCTCCAAAAAGCAATTTGCGAGTTACTGTACATTGATATGAATGCGGAACAGGAGATGGAAGCAACGCCTCCTTCATCAGAAGTCGCTTATGGCCTTTCGAAACTGGAAAAACTATCTGATGGAAATGATGAGTTCATTACAAAGATGATTCATTTATTCGTCACAGAAACGCCTAAAAGACTCGCTGAAATTGAAACGGGATTGCAAACGAATAATTATGAAGAGATTAGAAAAACTTGCCATACCATGAAACCATCGTTGGAAATGTTTCAAGCAGAAGCGTTGTATCAGCAAGCTAAAAAGTTGGAGCGCAATGCCTCAAATACTGCAAATGCGGAAACGCTTCGCAGCCAAATTTCGGATTTCATCCAACATACTTCTCAATTAGTAGAAGTGCTGAAAGCTAAAATCAATTCTTAATTCAAGAAAAAATACCAAAATAAGACGATTTGTAAAAAATAGAAGTTCGTAAGTGTTTTATAATCAGTGTTTTATGTTTTTAGCATAAAAATAGATTTTTCCTATTCGTGATTAGTAGTAACCATTAAATGTTATATCAATGAAAAGGATTAATTTATATTTATTCATTTCTTGCTGTTTTGTATTCATTACATTTCACAGCATTCGCTGCCAGGGTCAAAGTGCAACCAATTCCAATCAAACAGGTCATTGGCAAAACATTGTTGATGGACAACATGACGTTCAGTCCAAAACAATCATTTCACACAAACGTGCGGCGCAACTCTACCTTGAATCGCTTGATTGTCTTGAAAATGGCAATCCAGAACGGGCAATTCAACATATCGAGCGTATCATGTATCACTCCACTTATGCTCCATTAAAGTTACACCTTTATGCTGGGCAAGCGTTCCACCTAAACCATCAATATTATAAAGCACTTAAACACTACAAACGTTACAGGGCACTCCAACTTTTCGAAGAAAATCAAGAGGAAGTTGACTATGCGAACCATTTGATTTCCCAAGTACAACATGCCTTTGAACTTTCCTATCAACCCTCCAAAAACAAATTGACCGCTCTGCATAATTCCTTAGCTCATCACCCATTGCAGCAGAAATACCTGATGATTTCTCCTAAATTGAATGAAATCTATTTTGCAGAAGCAAGTCACACACAAAAAAATAAAATAGAAGTCTACAAACTTTCCCCTCATGCCACTACTGAACTGAAGAAAGAAAAAACCAATATCCGATTACCTAAAAAGTTTAGGCCGCTCCAATTCTACCACCAAGGCAATGCATTATTACTCATCAATGTCATTACCAATCAACTATTTACCGCTAGTTATCAAAATGGCGAATGGTCAAGTCCGATCAAATTGAAAGGGCTTCCCCACTTGGGTACGGTTTCCTCTGCGAGTATTTCTGACGATGGCACTCTGGTCATTTACTCTCGTGTGTTTCCAAATGATGATATGGATTTGTATGCCATCACGAAAACAGCAGGAAAATGGAGCAAAGCCAAGCGGCTCGCAATCAATTCTTTTCAGCAAGAATGCTTTCCAAACCTCACTGCAGACGGACAAACGTTATACTTCAGTAGTGCCCGAGCAGAATCCATTGGAGGTTTTGACATTATGGTGAGCCAATACCATGCGGAAACTCAAACTTGGAGTGCGCCTAAAAACCTTGGCCTCCCGATCAACACCCCATACGATGAGTTACAATTTGCCATTCATCCCAATGGGAAAAGTGGCGTTGTGTTATCGAACTACCGTCAAAAAGGGGAAAAGCAATGCCTTTATTTCTTTGAGCAACATGAACCAGACTATTCGTTAAGCAGGTAAGCAACATGATTATGATCGCCTGCTGATCATCCAATAGTGATTCTCATTTTGGGAAATAAAATACCATAAAAAGAATTTACTAGCTTATCATCAAACACTAAAGTATTTAAAATCAATTAGTTACCAAAAATATCTTCATTCTTGGAGAATGGTAATCATTCTATCATTAAATAAATAAACATGAACTACTTAGCGCCCAAAATATTCATTGTAGAAGACGATGCTTTATATGCAGAGATGGTTGTCCACAAACTGGCTTCCCATCGTTTTGGAAATGTGCAGGTTTTCAATTCAGGAGAAGCGTTTGAGCAACACCTTCATCAGATGCCTGATATTGTCTTGCTCGATTACCACCTTGGAGATGCCGATGGCGTAGCGATTCTCAAGAAAATAAAAGCCTTTAATCCCAATATTCAAGTGATTCTGCTTTCAGCCCAAGATCGCATGGAGGTGGCCGTCAGCTCATTAAAATATGGAGCTTTTGATTATTTGGAAAAAAATGAGGAATCCTTCACCAAGTTAGTTCACCTCATCGGAAGAATTTGCTTGTTAAATGAAGAGCTTCAGCAACAAAGTAAACGCTCCATTTTTCAAGGTAGGCTCAAGAAAGTAGCTGTTGGCATCAGCCTTTTCCTTACAGGTTTAATGCTGCTTTCAATACTTTAATCATCGCACCAAATTCCATCTGCCCAACTCACTTCCTTACTCCCAAATTATACATCACGATGAAGTCCATTCCAAACATCGCCTTACTTCTGGCACTGCTTCTATTTTCTTCCTGCCAGAGCACCAATCTTTTTGAACGCTCCAAGAAAGCGTTTAGCTCTGTTGAAGCGTTGAAAAACCAAACGTACCCGCCTTATCGCATCCGAACGGATGATAAAATTAGTGTCAGCATCTGGAATCACGATGATTTGAGCGTTGGGTCTATTTTCGGTATTTATAATTCAAATGAGGTGTATGGCAAATGGGTATTGGTGGAACAATCTGGCGATATCCAATTACCCAAAATCGGAACGGTAAAAGCGCAAACCCATACCATACAAGAATTACAAAATAAGCTTAAAGAAAAGTATGCAGCGTTTATCGTCAATCCCATTGTGGTGGTCAAAGTGCTTAATCGGGAAGTTACGGTACTGGGAGAAGTTAAAGATGCGGGCACCTTTTTATTAGAAAAAGAGCACAATACCCTGATTGAGTTATTAGGAAGAGCAGGAGGCCTCAATTTTTATGCTGATCAAAAAAAGGTTCAATTGATTCGGAAAGTCGGAATTGTTGAAAAGCAGTACCTGATTGACCTATCCAAATTGGAAGAATATGAATTGCATCAAATTCAATTATTAGCCGATGATGTCATTTATGTGCCCACCAAAAAAGGGAAATCGCTTGACAAAAAAGCACCGACCTTGATTCCATTTACAAGTGTGCTGACCAGCCTTGGTATCGTCTATTCTTTATTCAGAAAATAAAAACGATCATTATGAGCGATCTCCAAAATATCAAACGCCTGATTTTACCTGCACTCAGAGGATTACATTGGATTGTTGGCCTTTGTCTACTGTGCGCTTTTTTGGCCTATCAAAGTCTGAAATACGTGACTCCCCAATATGAATCAGTGGCGAAAATTAAATTAGATCATGGCAATGAAGGATTGTCTAGCGCAAATTTGTTCAAAGATTTTGATGTATTCCATTACGGTTATAAAATCAAGGCGGAAGAAGAATTAATCCGTTCTAAAATCTTAATTAATAAAGCACTTGATAAGGTGGATTTTGACATCAGCTATTACCGAATTGGAGATATCAGAACTTCAGAATTGTATCACGATGCTCCTTTTCGAGTAGAAATTCAACAGCCTAATCCAATCACACAAACCCAATCTTTCACGATTCATTTGCTCGATAGTCAATCATTTGAACTGCAACTCGCTCATGAAAGCGTGCAGGGAGCATTCAACCAAGAAGTGCATATTGGCAGCTATGTGCTTGTCATCCACAAGAATCAAACACTATTTCAGCAAAAAGAACTCAGCCATTTGTTAAGTGCTTATTCATTCACGCTTCATTCACGCGCTGGACTCATCAATATGCTGAGTGAGGGACTTGATGTAAAAGCGTTAGACAAAGATATACCCATTTTGAGGGTTTCTTTTAAAGGGCCATCTTCTGAAAAAGTAAGTAATTTTTTGAATGCCTTGCTAGATGCTTATATCGAAGATTACATTGAATCAAGGAGAGGAGCAGCTCAGAAAACATTGGAATTTTTGGATGGCAGACTCCATCAAGTAAAACAAGATTTGACGCAATCAGAGCTTGCCATCGAACGATATCGCTTGAAGCATAACATCATCAACACCAGACAAGAGACTGAAACGGATTTAAGGAAGATTGCCCAGCTCAAAATCCAACTTTCTAATTTAGAAATGAATGCTGCTGCATTAGATAGCATTCATCGGTACATCCAACAAGAAGGTGTAAACTTTTTGGAATTGGCTCCAAACTTTGAGGCATTCAATGACTTGTTGTCTACTGAATTGATCAAGAAAGTAAAACTGTTGCAGTCGGAGAAGAAAGATTTGCTCATGAAATACACGCCGAATAATGAGCTTATAAAAAATGTAGATCGAAAGATTAAAGACATTGCTGATTACCTTAAAGAAAGCATTCAA
This sequence comes from Flammeovirgaceae bacterium, assembly GCA_049600855.1. GTDB lineage: Bacteria > Bacteroidota > Bacteroidia > Cytophagales > Flammeovirgaceae > JBMYQA01. The sequence continues at coordinate 17,877 of JBMYQA010000065.1, forward strand.
AACTCAAGGAATAGTATTCAGATCAAAAAAGAGCAAATTGCCCAAGCCATCAAAGATGCTAACAAGGTATTTGAGGGCTTACCAACCAAGGAAAAACAAATGCTAGTTTTAGAACGAGATTTCCTATTTCATCAAAAGACCTACAATTTTTTGTCGGAAAAACGGATGGAATCCGCAATTGCTCAAGCTGCACAAATTGCCTTCCATCGGATTATTCAGCGAGCGAGCAAACCCATTGCTCCAGTGTTTCCCAAGCGTAAATTCCTGATCATCGTAGCGGGCTTTATCGGATTTATGGCAGGTTTGGCCTTGGTGTATATTCGGGAGTTTTTGGGAGGAACCGTCAGCAACAGGCAAGAACTGGAAAAAATATCCAAAACGCCAATTTGTGGGGTCATTAAGCAAGGTAAACGAATGGCTAGCAATCAAGATGACTTTGATATGGTGGCAACCAACCTCCAATTATTATATGGAATTCAAGCGCATCAAATCATCACCATGACTTCCACCGTTCAGCAAGAGGGCAAGACTTACCTCATCCATCAGTTGGCAAAAGCCTTTGCACGCATGGGGCAAAAAGTTTTGATCGTTGACATGAATTTACGCAACCCTCAGCTACATCTATTGACGAACGCTTCGAATCATAAAGGGATATCCGAAGCCATTTTAGAACAAACCAACCTTGATGAGGTCATTCAGCAAACTGGGCATGCGAATTTAAGCCTCATCAGTGCTGGTAAAATGAATGCTTCTCCTTTGGCAATTATCAATCATTCGCGCTTTCAATCTTTCTTGACGGATCTGAAATCAAATTTCGATTTAGTCATGGTTGACACGCCATCAACCGCCATTTCATTGGATGCAATTGCCTTAATGAAATTGGCAGATCACACCATTTATGCTGTTCGGGCAGGTTTTACCAAACAACTTTACTTGCTCAATTCAGACATGATCCGCGAAGAATATGGGATTGACAACATCAAACTGTTGCTCAATGGTGCTCACCGAGCGAGTAATTACAATGGCAACTACACAGGAAGCAGATATACCTATAAGTTAAAGGAAAAAGGAGCCATTGGAAAAATCAAACACTATGCAGAAACCTATTTGACTTGGAAGTAATCAACACACAAACTCATGAAGAAAAGAGATTTCAAAAAACCACTCATGGCCTTATGCGACCAAGCTTTGGTAAGCGGCTATAATTTTACCTTAGCAATTTGCCTTACCACTTGGTTGGGAATCAAACAGTATGGTGTTTTTGCCCTCATGTGGATGGTGGTACTCTTTTGTAGTAGTATCCATCAACAGCTCATTATTGCTCCCATGCAAGCTTTTGGAGGCAATCGGGATAAACAAAAAAAACAAGCTTTTTATGGGCAATTACTTTACCAGCAACTTGCCTTTTCCGCACTCGCAGGGCTTGGCGTATGGCTATTCATCCAGCTTGGTGGGCACTGGTTTAGCATTGCCATGGATAAGCTAAATTGGCTCCTTCCTGCTGTTGCTTTTCTATTCTTGATGTGTGATTATTTCAGAAAACGATTTATTGTACTTCAAGAAACGACAAAAGCATTCTTTTTTGATCTCATCATCTGTAGTTCCCAATTTGCATTAATTTATTATCGCGTCATCGCCCAAGGGCATACCGATCTTGATGTGATTTTAAGAGCCATCACACAAGGGCTTTCTGTGGGGGTATTTATCGGAGTTTATGCCCACGAATACCTCATATGGAACATTCCCGCATTTCAAGCGCAGGTGAAGAAACACCTCCAACACTCCAAGTGGTTGTTGGGAACTGCTCTCACGCAATGGTTTGCTGGCAATTGGTTTGTCGTTACGGCTGGTATTTTATTAGGTCCAGCGACCATAGGAGCCATTCGGATTGCCCAAAATATCTTGGGCTTATTCCATATCCCATTTTTGGCTATCGAAAATTACCTGCCCACTCAGTTAATGAAGCTGTATCAACAAAAGAGCTTACTGTCCTTTAAGCATCAATTCATTAAATTACTGCTCGTTGGAGGACTCATCATGAGCGCAGGATTGGCAGGGTTAAGCCTGATCAGTAAAGAGATCATTCAGTTGGTTTATGGCAATGCGTTCATCGAATATAATTTCGTTGTTCAAGGTTTTTGCTTGCTCTATGCGTTTGTGTTCATCGGCATTCTCCTTCGGATTTATTTGAGGACGATTGAGCAAACCTCATTTATCTTTTGGGGCTATATCCTGAACATGCTCTTTACCTTTTGCTTAGCCAATTATTTTACCATGACATGGGGCATTTATGGAACGCTTTCTGGCTTGATTGCCAGTCAACTGATCCTACTTGCTGTTATGTTGATTCCGCTGATTTGGTATAGTCATAAAAAAGCCATGCAACTCAATCCAATTCTTTTAATTACTAAAGATTAGCACCATGAAAGTAATTCATGTAGTACTTGGGAAAGCCAACCCCAATCGGATGAATGGGGTCAACAAGGTGGTAAACAGCCTAGCCCATTACCAAACTGTGCTTGGGCAAGATGTAGCGATTTGGGGAATCACCCATACCCCGAAGGCTCCGATACCGCATCGAAATTATCCTACCCGATTATTTCCTGCGCTAAAGCATAAATTTTGGTTGCACGCGAGCATCAAACAAGCCATCCAACAAATCGGACAACCTACGGTATTTCATTTACACGGGGGCTTTATTCCAGAGTTTTACCACTTCAGTCAATTGCTCCATAAATATCAGATTCCATTTGTACATACGGCTCATGGCGCTTACAATACCATTGCCATGCAACGCAATAAGCGACTCAAGCAACTCTATTTTACATGCTTTGAGAAAACGATTCTGAAAAATGCCCAAACGCTCCACTTTATTGGCAGCAGTGAGTTAGCAGCCATACATGGGCTCATCGATCATCCGAATTGTACACTTATCCCGAACGGCCAAGAAATGCTTGATCAAAGATATCGTAAAAAGCCGCAAGTTAATGCCCCGATTTTTGGTTTTTGCGGTCGACTAGACATCCATACCAAAGGCTTGGATGTATTGGTAAAAGCTTTCGCCCAATACCACAAGCAGCAGCCTTCTTCAAAACTTTGGCTCATTGGAGATAGTGATGAACGATTGACTCTCACACAACTAATACATTCATTGGGAATTGCGCACCATGTAATCTTTTGGGGCAAGCAGTTTGGAAAAGAAAAAGAGGAATTAATGCAACAAATGGATGTGTTTTTTCATCCATCAAGAAATGAAGGTTTGCCAGGAGCCGTATTGGAAGCCGCAGCGATGGGCATTCCTTGTGTGGTCAGCAAGGAAAGTAATGTAGGAGCGTATATTGATCAATTTCAAGCTGGGAAATGTTTAAAACAAAATAATGTGAAGGAACTCACCAAAACCATGTTGGAAATGCATCAAGCATGGGAAGATCAGAGCGCCTATCAGCAATTTCAGAAAAATGCCATAACGATGGTCAAAGAAGCTTTTGACTGGCATCGCTTAGCAAGTCAGCACCTTGACGTGTATTATCAATCACTCAATCCTTCAACTCAATTCGCCTAACATGTCGCTTCAGCACTTTCAGGAAAAATTGTATGGATACGATCGACAAGCTTTTGCCAATCGCATGCTGAAGTTGTTGGCGATCATCCTATGCTTGAAAATTTGGGGATACTTCACCCTCAGTGAAAATATCCTGATCACCCGAGCATTAAAAATCCTCATCCGTTTATCCATGACCATCGCTACCCTGTGGGTATATCAGCAATTAAAAAATAAACGGTGTGTACCCTCCTTTCAGTATCAACATACTTTAGCCCCTTTGCTTTATGGTGGCTACCTCTTTCTAGGCTTATGCTCCTTACTGTGGTCTACCAACCCAGGATATTCACTTCTACAGCTAACCATGAATACAGAGAGCTTTCTGTTTGTCTTAATTTACATGCGCACCTTCATCCTTTTGCGGAAGTTCTACCCTGAAAGTCAAGCGCGATTGAGCCGATTATTTGCACCAGCAATCTTTAATATCAACCTCATATTCATTATTGGGATGTTTATTTTCCCAGATCAATTTTACCGATTGACTCATGGTGGCGAAGAAGCGCGACTAGGTGGTTATTTCATGAATCCAAATGAATTGGGCATGCTGGCTGTAGTTGGATTAGCAGCAAGTTTTATTGAAATGCAGCAAGGCGCTAATAAAATATGGCACAGCTTCATGTGTGCCATCCTGTTATTCTCACTAGTCAAAACAGGCTCCAGGTCATCGCTCATCGGCTTTATGCTCATCTTAGGTTACTTTCTTTATCATTCCAATCAGCAAAAGCTGAAAATGGCAGTTGCTGCTGGTGTGGTGCTCTCTATGCCTTTCGTCATCAGTACCATCTTCCTCAAACAAGGCGATGTGGAAGAAGTGTTAAGCATGACTGGCAGGCTGCCCTTCTGGAAAGCCTTATTATCCGAAGGGCTGCCCAAAGAGCCCTTACTCGGTTTTGGATACATGCGGATTGCCTACACCGATGCTTTTCAAAGTGTGCATACCTATGCAGGAAAAATGACCCACAATACCTTCATACAAGTCATGATGAACTTGGGGCTTATTGGCTTTGGCCTGATCTTGATCCAAATGGTGATGACCATTCGAGCATTTTTGCAATCCCAGCTCAAGCAAGATAAAGCCTTTTTCATCGGTACCTTTATCCCGATTTTAATCAACTCATTCACAGAATTCGGGATTTTTGGAGAAGCCAATTTCGGCATCCTTTTCTATCAATTTTTGATTTTCCTATTTGTCATTCGCTATCATGAGCGTTTGAGTTTGCGAGCATACGTGGGCTTGGAATAGCAAACAACAGATAATGATCTCCACAGGTGTGATCGTTGGTTCTAATGATCAGGTCGCTATAGTTTGAATCGAAACCTGATTAAAACATGTTTTGAGAATGAATGGAGCTTTGCAAGCCATAAAATCGTGAGTTGGGTAAGGAGTTTTAAGTTTACATATTTTCCCATACAACATCTCTAATTCTCTTTCCTTCTTTTTAATAATAGATTTACCGCTACCTTTTTATTAAACTGCTTGGTTTTCTTCAGTTGAGATTTCGGTTGAATTATCTCTTTTTCACATACTGATATTTGCGGATACCATTGAGCTATTTCAGAAGGTGTTTTTGTGGTCAGCTTGGGATTCTTAGTGGGCTGTATGCATAATTCCTTGTGCATCAAGAATAGTGTTTATCACGCATGGTTTGTTATAGGAAAAAGAGGTGACATTTTTGCATCATAAACCATGCGTGATAAACACTAATATATTTCCAAGCAGCCTCTAAAAAAAACAGAACCACCCCAGAAGGATGGCCTGTAGCCCAAACATTTAACTTATACGTTTATTCATTATCTTGATAAAAGAGCTGAGGCGATTTCAACTGAGCTCTGCCCATGGTCAGTAATTCTTCGTATTCAATTTTGGAGCTTGCAGCGTGTACTGCTGATTTTTGGTAGTCATAATCGAAGGCGTAAATCAACTGAGCATATTTAGCGGCAATCATTTTCCAAGTGTATCGCTTGTTGGCAATGGCTTTCATGCGTTCGGCATTGGCTTTGTAATCTGGAATTTTGAGATGTTTGAGTTGATGAATTAAGTCGTGTGCTGTTTTGAAATAAAAGGCTTTATACTCAGTAGTCACCTGGTTGTAGGAAACATCAAAGGTGATGATGGGGCGGCCTAAATACATGGCCTCTACTAATGATGGATTGGTGCCCCCAGCACTATGTCCATGGATATACAAGAAGCAATTTGAACGCAGCTTATCCAATGATTTCTGATGGTAGATGGGATCAAGCAAATGGATGTTGGGGTAATCGCGGAATTGCTTTTTTAATTGCTGTCCATAATGGCTGTTCTGCCAGTTGCCCACCATCACAAAGGTTTTTTGAGGTAGTGTAGCAAAGGCTTGTAGTATCATATGCACATTATTTTCGGGTTCAATCCTACAAACTTTAAAAGCATAAGGATTGCGTAAAAAGGGGTATTTGAGGTAGTCTGCTTCGGTTAGTTTTTCGGTTTGTGTGTGATCCGCCCCATACTCAATCAAGTGACTGAGGGTTTTGTAGTTGATAGCGGTATAGCGCTTTAAGGCTGCGTTGTCTGTAATATCGGCATCTGCATAGCGCACGGCTACAATTTCCGAGAATTTGAGGAAGGCTTTTACATACTTATTCCACTTTGCCCTACGCCATTCCTGCCCATCGATATTGATAATGATTTTCTTGTTGGTGAAGAGTTTTACAAATGGGATGAGTAATCCGCCAGAAACTCCAAGAACCAGTAGGGTATCGGCATAGAATAGGGCATGAATGATGGATAGAAAATCATACAAAATGCTTTGTGCGCCATTCGCATTCAAGGGCAAATAATGGAGCCTAGCCCCATTCCAATATTTTTGCCGTTCGGCTTTTGAATAGAATTTGCTACTGCAATAGACAGCGAGTTGAAATTGCTGGTTTAATTGAAGCACCAATTGATGGGCTAGGGTTTCAAAGCCGCCATACCTTCCGGGTACGCCTGCTGTTCCGATGATTGCTACCTTTTTCATAGTTTTAAAAAACGTGTTTGTTCAAGTATACTCTAATGAAATGCCTAATTTTTAATGTGTTGATAATTAGTGAGTTATGTTTGTTTTTGTATAATTTGATTTCTCTTTTGTGTACGGATTTCTCAAATTGAGATGCGTTAAAACAATATGATTGATTTGTTGACTAAAATTTCTTCGACTAAATGTTTTGTACTTCTTGTAGGCATTGTGATGAAACTTGTTGTACAACTTGGGTTGGGTAGCAAGGGCTTGAATGGCTTGTTGCAAGGCTTCTGAGTTTTTAGGGTGAATGTGATATCCATTCCAGCCATCATTAATTAATGCGGTAA
>JBMYQA010000066.1:0-24565 GCA_049600855.1 Flammeovirgaceae bacterium
TGTCGATATGTCTTTTGACAGCCAAAAATCAATTGTTCTTACCAGCTCATTAATATCTTTTGTCTGTGCTTGAGCAAGACATACTCCATTCCTCCAAAAATCTGCCAAATAAAGCGTGCCTTTTGATGCTAAATATAGTTGGGAGAGTTTATTCTCGTTTTCAACAATTGCATAAGCAAACGGGAGTTCATTTGCAGAATTATCATCCGATATCTTCAATGATGAGCCAATTTTAGAAAACTCAGCATTAATTACATTATTTAAATCTCCATATTTTTTGGCCTCGATATACATGAATTGTACTTTATTTACTGTTGATAAATACTCCTCTTAATGCTAAATTTTAAAACTTATATAGGTTTCCATTGGTGTTGTATTTGACTGTAAAACAATCATCCATACCTTCACTTGAAAACATCAATTCTTCAGTGTTTGAAGGGTCATAGTCGGCATTTGTACCATAAAACTTTCCTGTAATTATAGCGTTTCCTTCACTATCTACACCCAAACCTGCACAAATAGATAAGTTTTCTCCACCACTGACTACTGCGCCAAAGGCTTTAGCCCAATCAAGCTGCCCACTAGCATTATATTTTGCTAAGAAAACATCACTAGCATTATCTGTTCCTTTAGAGGTTAATACGGTCGTTCCCGATTGGTCAAAACTGGCGGCACCTCTAAACCAACCTGCAACATAAACCTGATTTTGAGCATCAAAATCTACTCGATGCCCACCATCTAAACCCGAATTTGAACTATGAACTATTGCCCATTTGGTATTCCCCAAAGTGTTACAAGCCAACACAAAAGTATTTCCTGCACTATTGCTTGTCAGACTTGTGCCTCCAAAATTGGAAGTGCCTGAAAACCGCCCAGTTAAATGTGGTTCTCCTAAACCATTGACCCGCATAGCGCCTGGCGACACAATATCCATTCCTGAACCACCAAAAGTTTTTGCCCAATTTGCATTTCCATTTGAAGCATCAAAACTTGCTAAAAAGAAGTCTGTTTGTCCTGCACTTGTCATATTATCACTTCCAATCGTAAGTGAATTTCTATATACGCCTGCTAAAAATACATTGCCACTTTGGTCAAAATCTACTGTAGTGTAACCTTCTGTAAATACATTATTAATGTTTGCCTCAATAGCATTGACCCAAATATTTTCTCCATCACTAGTATATTTTGCTAAGAAATGCCCAATACCTGTAACACTTTCATTTTTGGCTGTACTGCCCAAAGGGTCAAAGTTTACTGTACCAGAAAAAGCGCCTGAAACATAAAAATCTCCATCATCTTCTACAATAATATCCCAAGTACGTTCTTCTGTCAGTGCAGTAGCATTTCCCAAACTAAAAGCCCACTCAGGATTGCCACTAGCATCATATTTACACACAAAAGCATCATAACCACTTGCTGAGCTTGTTGTAATTCCACTACCAAAATCAATTGTAATGCTAGTAGGAGAAGTTTCTCCGCCAAAGTAGCCTGTAAGGTAAACATTTTTATCAGCATCTATATCAATTCCGTGCCCTACGGTGATGCTGCCAGCACCTCCAAAACTTTTCTCCCAAATTAAAGCACCATGTTTATCGTGTTTTGCTAGGTAGTTATCAATGATGCCTGCCGAAGTAAAAGACTTGCCGGTAATGTTTCCCTCATAAAGTGAAGTATAATAGAAATTATCTTCATGATCTACACTCAATGCCTTGCCATAAGCCTGTCCTGTATTTTGCAGCAGAATGGCGATAGAACTTTCAGGAGTAAAGTCATGATCATCGTTTTTACAAGATGAAATTCCTAAGGTAAGGACGAATATGAATACAATGAGTTTATTCACTTTGAATTGTATTTTAAGTTAAAAAAGATTTTTTGAAAAATGTGTGGTGTGACTTATCACAGTTCCAGTTTTTCAGGTCTTTGTTTGGATATGCTTAATGTGATGTCTGCACCTTCGCTACGCATGTCTTTCCGAGGCTTGTATGCTTCAGAATTCCACTGTTTGTAGAAAGTCACCTCGTCTTGCCAAAACCCCACCTGCTGGTGCTACATTTTGGAAAATTTGATTTGCTTTCATGTAAAAACTATTTATAAATGTTAATTTTATTGAATTAGATATTCAAAAATAGTAAAAAATAATCAAGAAAGCATTTTTTTAGAAAAAATACTATTTTTGTGTAGTAAAAAAGTAGGCATCAATGGAAGTAGATAAACTTACAGACTTAATAAAGCATTTTGCATGTTATGCAAAGGATAGTCAAGAACAAGATTTAGAGGATTTTGCTTTTTGGTTATTAAAAAAGTTAGAAACAGAAAGGCTTGATGGGGAAGAAGAACAGATTAACCGGGATTTGGGCTATTACGTTAATCGCATCAATCGCTATGGGAAATATTTGAGCAAGCATTTTTTAGAAGAAACAGCGATTAGCTCACTTGATGAATTTAGTTTTTTGACTACTATCAAGGCTTTACAAAAGCCTTCAAAATCAGAAGTCTATGAAGCTACAATCACTGAATTAACCACAGGGCAACAAATGATGCGGAGATTAGTCAAAATGGGATTGGTTGCGGAAGAAATAGATTCAGAAGATAAAAGAATGAAACGAGTAGTGTTGACAGAGAAAGGCATTCAAACTCAAAACCTAGCATTTAAAAAAATTGGAGAAGAATGTAATCTTAAATTTGAAACCCTCAACTTATCCTATAAGCAGGAATTACTTCGGACACTGAAGGTACTTGACAAGCATTTGAATGGAGTATTAAGAGAAATTTAATGATTGCTGGTAACAAAGCCATAAAAGTGGTACATGTCTGACAGGATAGGCGTACCCAATATTCAAACTGTCTACTTGATTGTATGCTGTTTTTTATTCGTTCCAATCCGTTAATTGGAACGAAAGTTATTTGCAAATCTAGTAGGGGCTGTCTTCCAAAAGATAAACAGCCCCTAACATATTATTCCAATTCCACTTCTACCTGATGGACTTGATAGCCTGCAAATACACCTAAACCTCCTTCTACATTAGAGTAGGTAATGACGGGTTCTTCAAACGGATTATCATCATAATCGGTATCCAAATCCCGAAAATAGCGGTAAAATCCTTCATCTGTGGTCATCCATGTCATACTAAGTAAAGCTCCTGGATAATTGTCTTTGATGTAATCTAAATCCATGTAGAAACTCTTTCTTAAGGTGAATGATCCACCATCATTACTGCCATCACTCACGTATGCATTCTCATCCCAATAGCCTGGTTCTATAACAAAGCCGCTTGCTCTGGTAATGAGCGCATCAGCTCGATAGTAGTTGTCTTGGCCTGGAATATCATTAACCGTCATTGCGACTTCATGCGTATAGCCGTCTCTGGAAGTTTCTCGTAGGGTATACGACCAGTTGGTGTTTAGTTCGGGAATGGTACACGTGGCCGATACTGATTTTCCATTGCCTTCCACCGTGAGCGTATAAGTCGTTCCAGCCGTTATAGGAAAGTCATCGTTCCTTACTTCATACCTTTCATCTTGATCATTGTAACTTAAAATCACACTGGAGGCACCATCCATTAAGGTGACGATTGCCGTTGAAATGGGCATAAATTGATCAACGTTATTTCCATTAATTTCCCGAATGGCTGGCAAGGATTCGGTCACTTCAACAATATGGAGCTCATTTTGGGGACTGATTAATCCATAAACGACCAATTTGGACTCCGTGTTTATAATGTCGTTATCCACTTCTTGAACGAGTGGTTGGCAACCTGCGAACACCATCATAGCTGCTAGCAAAAAAGGAATGGATAGTAAATGTATGCACTTTTTCATAATCAACTCATTAGGGTGTTAAAATTCAAACTTATACGAAACGGATGGGATGGCTGGAAATAAGGTTATTCGTTTCAAAACGGTGCGATCACCATTATCATTTTCTTCAATAAAATAGAAGAATGGATTTCTTCGATCGTACACATTGTAAATGCTAAACTCCCAAGTTCGCATGCCGCGTTTCTTTTGTTTGTGAAACTGAATGCCCAAATCTAACCGTTGGTAAGATTCTGCTCTAAAATTATTTCTACCGTTGTAATCATTGATGGTTGAAGGGAAAAAACTACTTTGGAAGGGGAGGTTGCGAATGCTCTGGTATTCGCCTTCAGGTATCGTAAAGTTATTTCCCGTGCCATATACCCAAGTGGCTGCTAGGGTAATCCGCTCATGGGGCTTGTAAATCCCAACCAAGGAGATGTCGTGCCTGCGGTCGTATCGGGCAAAAAACTTTTCCCCTTGATTTAACTCATCAAATTGAAGTTGCGTCCATGATAAGGTGTAACCTAGCCAGCCTGAGAATTTGCCAAACTTACGCTGCAATAACATTTCCACGCCATACGACCAGGCTTTACCTGTGGTAATGTTATTTTGCCAATCCAAATCTGTCGCAGAAGAGGCCTCATCTAAAAATAAGAACGTGGCGCCTTCTTTGTATTGAATGACATCTCTGGATGCTTTGTAATAACCTTCTACAGTGAGCGCTAAGTTTTTCTCTGGAAAATCTTTGGCAAAACCTAAAGCAACTTGCTGCGAAGCTTGGGGCCTGATTTGATCGGTAGAAGATACCCATAAATCGGTGGGCAAGCCAATTCCCGAATTGCTGAGTAGGTGAATGTATTGATTCATACTGGCATAAGATGCTTTCAAGGAAAGGTCGTTTTTCAACAGATACCCAATAGACAATCGAGGTTCAGGGCGGAAATAGTGTTTCTTTTTATGGTTGAAATGACTGAAACGAAAGCCCATATTAATGTTCAGCCTATTCGTTGGTCGGAAGTCATCTTCAATGTAAATGCCCGTTTCAAAGGTGTTGAGTGCTTCTCGATTTGAGGTATTGAGGTTACTGGTTTCTTCTTTCTCTACAAGTGCGTAGGGAGTGAAGTGATGGTAAGTGACACTAACTCCTGTCCGAATGGCGTGTTTGGGATTGGGTAGGTAATCTAAATCAAATTTGGCGGTAAGATCATCAATTCCCGAAGTATAGGTTAACTCATACTTATCACCATCAAAATAATCTTCAATAAAAATTTTGAAGGTATAATCGCTGTACACCAAAGACGTATTGGCAAATAGCTTTTTATTAAAAAGATGATTCCAGCGCAAGGTGCCAGTTGCATTCCCCCAATTCAGCCCTCCATTTTCTCGGTCACTTCCATAGTCATATTGATAAGAGAAGGAATCACGCCCAAAGTATCCACTCAGGTACAGCTTGTTTTTACTTCCAAAATCATAATTGACCTTGGCGTTCAAATCATAAAAGTAATAGCCTACATTTTCATCTGGGGGCAAAAATGGTCTGACAAGTGCATCAATATAGGTTCTTCGCGCCGAGATGAGAAAAGACGATTTATTCTTTTTGAGTGGGCCTTCTAGCATTAAGCTTGAAGAGATGAGGCCAACGCCAATTTTACCATGCATTTCTTCTTTATTTCCTTCCTTCATATCCATTTTCAAAACCGAAGAAAGCCGACCGCCAAACCGTGCTGGAAATCCCCCTTTGTACAGCTCTACACTTTTTAAGGCATCGCCATTAAATACGGAGAAAAATCCGAATAAATGATAGGCATTGTACACGGTAGCATCATCCAAAATCAATAAGTTTTGATCTGGGCCTCCGCCTCTCACATAAAGTCCACTGGCGCCTTCGGTGCCAGATTGCACGCCAGGCATGAGTTGCAAGGTTTTAAGCACATCTTTCTCTCCTAATAAGGTCGGAATGTCCTTAATTTGCGAAACAGGCACTTTGACTAAACTCATCTGAGCGGTTTCACTGACTTTGTCTAATTTTTCCGCATTAATTTCAACCGCTTCCAGTTGTTGGACATCTACTTCCAAATTAATGTCTTTTTCTACATCTGTCGTGAGTTTTACGCGAAGTTTAACAGGTTGATAGCCCACTGAAGAATACAGGATTTCATAATCTCCTTGAGGTAAAGTGATGGAATAAAATCCGTAAGAGTTGCTGGTGGTGCCTGTTTGTAAGGTAGGCACGTAAATGGTCGTTCCAGGAAGGGTTTCACCGCTTCCTTTTTCTTTAATATACCCACTTAAGGTATACTTTTCTTTGCTGTTTTGTCCGTATATACTCGAACAAATACACAAGAATAGGCTAAAAAGCCATAGGTTGATTTTCATAGCATCTATTTTGGTTGGTTGAACAGTCCATTGACACTCTTTAGTGAATAGTAGACAATGGACTTTTATTAAACAGTGTTAAAAAATGGGTTAGCATTGTGGTGTGATGGGAGTTATTAGGAGTACGCAATGAACGAAAAGAAACGTTGCAGGTAGCGGATGGAAGGAGGGGGAAATGAATTGAACTCGATGCTGAGTAATGAGGAAACAGAAAGTTTGATGAGAAGCGTGTAGGGGAAAGAGAAACCCAGCTTACTTTATCAGGTAAGTAAGCTGGATTTCATAAGGATAAATTTATTCCCTCAAGGGTTCTAGGTCTATTTCAAGCCATTCACGCAGTTTGTTATAGATTAATTGCTTATTCTCCTCGGAGAAATGGCGAATTCTAGTCGAGTGAACCCCTCCAATTTTAACCATTTTGAGTGCATCTAATGAGGCATCTGGCGTAATGGCACAGGCAGACCACGTATCGTATTGTCCATAAATGTAGATAAAGCGTTCGCCTTGATGCGTTGCCCAGTTCCACACGTTTTTCATATAACTCGGGTCGTATGTGATGGTGTTGGCTTCAGGGGTGAAGAACAGGTTGTCAGGTTGTTTGACGACTTTCAATAAGGGCAATAAGTGCGCTTTTTCGAAACCATAATAACCAATTTCGATCATGTGTTGGTAATAAGAAGGAGCCAATTGTTCAATCACTTGATCTGAATAGAAAGACCAACCAACGGTATTGTTGACATGATTAAACATATCCTGCGGACTCGCATCGTGTGCTGGAATTTGTGCGCAATCTCCCAACCATTGCCAAAACGAAAAGGTATATTCTAACGCTGCGTATTCCAAAGCCGTTTCGTAGCCAATGGAATAGGTGTATTTCTTCTTTTTAGCATAAGTTTTTAACAGGGGAATAAGCGCATCGCGTTGCAGCAGCAAACGTTTTTGGAAAGCATACAAACTATCGCGGCACCATTGTTCGCCAATCGTATTGATGTGTTTAGTAGTGCGTTCATCTTCTCTTGCCAAGGCAATGGGAGCCACATAAGGTACGGTTACAGCTACATCATTTGGATATTTGCTGCGGTAGGTAATGCTCATGGCCCCTCCTTTGCTGATCCCAGAGCTGATCCATTTACCTCCATAAATCGGCTTAAATAAAGTCGTGATGCGGTGGTAATCTTCTACCGACTGTTCATTGCGCAAATACTTCCAATCGTTGGTAGCTGGTTTGGATTTTCCAAAATAACGGTATTCTGTGATGAGCTGATTTCCCTGAGTGATTTGGGAAATTTCTCTGGGATAGTTGTACGCTTCATACCCGCTGGTCTCCAACAACATCGGACGAGTGAAATCGACATGAGATAGATACATGTGTTGCTGGAAGCTTCCCGCTTTTGGATTTTTATGGTCAAGTGGTTGGGTTAGGGTCAGGTGATAGGCTTGTTTGAAGTGTTTGCGTGCGGGAATTTCCTCAAAAGTAAGATTTGGAATTTGCGCTAACTGTTGGCGCAGCTCGCGTTTTGCTTTCCATTCGGATTTTTTAAATATCCAGTTCTTGGGATCAATTTCTAAGCCCGCTAAGGATGAGAGTGGGAGAGTAGCTTTGCCACCTTCCATCGAAATGCGTTGCACTTGCCCGCCAATTTTCACTTCCACAGGCATCTCGAATGCCGCTTTTATGGGCGTATCCCAAGCTAAAAAGAGCGAATCATTTTTATGATTTACCAGTAGATTGGGTAACTCAGGTTGCCTTAAATAAACATCAAAAAACCAATCCAGCTCTTGGCCTGATTCTTTTTCAGCAAGGGCAATGAAGTCAGCAGACGAGACAAAGTGAAACTGAGAACCGTCCGTGGCTTTTTCAGCAGCCGGGGTAGGATAACACAGCTTGCGAAAGCTAGCTAACAAGGCTTCTTTGCCGATTAAGTAACGCAAGGTGTGAAGTACCAATGCGCCTTTGGTATAAATATCGCCATCTGATTCCTGATAATCAGGTGCCAAAAAGTATTTCTCTAAAGTTGATTTGGATTCGTAGGGCGCTAAGGCTTGTTTGTTGCGAACTTTTGGACGTACATCTTCAAAATAGTGATGGTATTGCGCAATTCCGAGCTTATGTTCATTGTAAAGCGCTTGCATGTAAATGCAAAAGCCTTCATGAATCCAAAAGTCTTTCCAGTCGGCAGCGGTCACCAAATTTCCCCACCATTCATGCCCCAACTCATGATGGTGCAGAAAGTTCCAGCCAAATTGATTGTTTTTAAAAGCCGTGTTTCCAATGCGATCAGCGCCAAAAGCAATCACCGTGGAATGCTCCATGCCCAAATGAGGCGTTTCCACAACTCCGTACTTTTCGCTTCGATAAGGATAAGGCCCTAAATACTGTTCGTAAAAGGCAAGGTGATCGGTAAATTCGGCAAAATAGGGTTTTGCTTTTTCTTTGTGTTCGGGCAGCACCCACATCGTAATGGGCATTACTTCTCCCAATACATTGGTGTAAGTAGTGGTTAGGGAATCGTAAGGAGCAATATTGAGGGCAATGTTGTAGTTGTTGAGTGGAGAAGTACTTTTCCAAGAATGAATCCGAGTGTTTCGGTTGGTTGGCTGAATCCCTAAGCGTTTTCCATTTGCGATGGCTAATAAGTTGGAGGGTACTTCGATGTTTAAGGTAATCGAATCGGCTTCATCCGAAGGATGATCTTTACAGGGATACCATAAATCTGCTCCATCAAATTGACAGGTGGTGGTAATCCAGTCGGCACCACTTTGGGTTTTATCCCAAACAAATCCACCCACCCAAGGTGGACGAGGGGCTACTCTGGGTTTTCCATCATAGTAAACCACCACTGAAATGTGCTCATCTGGTTGCCAAGTTCGATTGGCATGAATGTGAATTTGAGTAGGAGTACGTTTAAATGTGGTTGCAATGGTTTCGCCATGAGCTTTAATTTCGACTGAACTAACGTGAAGTGCAGAATCTAAATCCAATACGAAAACCTCAAGTGGATTGAGGATTTTTGCTTCAATGGTAGCACTGCCTGCGATGGATTTACTGTGGGGTTGTACAGCTAAATCGAGTTGATAATGATGGATGTTATAGCTGGCTTGTTCGCTGGATAATGGCCCGCCCGAACTGCTGGGCTTCACGCCAAGCTGACGTTGGGCATAGGCATGAGCCATTAAAAATAGGATAAGTAAAAGTGTTGATAGTTCTTTCATATTCAATGAGTTAGTTGTTTGATGGGGTTGTTGCACATACTACTGTACATTTTTAGGAAATAAACCGAGTCGGAGACGCTACCCTAGAACCGTTTAGTCTGGAGACTTGCGCGATTTACTTTTTTATTTTTGTACAGTAGTATGTTTGTTGTATAAGTTAACTTGTAAAAAAATCGCATCAAAAACACTTGCGCAAAGTTTGAGATGTGTTGGCACTCACCGCAAGAAAAACCCATTTTTCATCGGGTCTTGGGGATCGATTAAAAAGGTATGGGTTCCTGTAATAAAGGCAGTTCCTTCCACTTCGGGAATAACCGCTTCATAAGGCCCATAAGGAATAGTTTTTACCACAGCACCTTTAAACACACTTCCAGTAATGCCCTCAATCAGCATGTGTTCACCCAGTGCAATTTCCTGACGTTTAAAATGAATTGCCATTCTTCCCGACACCCCTGAGCCTGTTGGACAGCGATCCACTTCTCCTTCGGCAAAGACGCAAATATTTCGGCTATCAATGCCCTCACTTACTGGGCCTCCAATAAAAATAGTGCCATACAAAAAACTCAAATCAGCTTCAAACGGATGATGAATAGCCTGATTGCTAGTCATCACTGCTCGTTTAATGCGCATGCCTAATTCGGTGTGTTTAGCATAATTTTCAGGAGTTAAGGAGAGGTTTAGCTGATTGGCATCAACATAGGCATAAAATGCTCCGCCATAGGCTAAATCGTAGTTGATTTTACCTAAGCCAGCCACTTCTACGTGTTGATCTAATGCCACCACAAAAGAGGGTACGCAATGAAAGCGCACGGCTTCAACGGTTTCATTTTTCATGATGGCATAAGCATATAACCTGCCGCAAGGCGCATCAATTACGACCTTGGTTTCGGGTGCTTGTTTGGGTACCCAACCCAATTCAATGGCGAGTTTGGTGATGGCAATGGTTGCATGGCCACACATGGTGCTGTATCCTTCGTTGTGTAGGAAGATGATACCGAAATCAGCTTCTTCGTCATTAGGAGGGGTAATGATACAGCCGTACATATCGGCATGGCCGCGGGGTTCCCACATGAGTGCTGTTCTGAGGTAATCGTAGTGATCCATCAGGTAGCGCCTGCGTTCCAGCACCGAATTCCCCTCAATAGTGGGATAACCATCAAGTATCACACGAAGTGGTTCTCCACCAGTATGCATATCAATGGTTTTGATTTGCAGCCAATCTTTGGGAATATTGAGTTGCGTATTTATCGTCATCATTAAAAACGGTTGGGATCCAGCACGTGAATATCCAAACTAGTTTGGTTAGTGGAAAGCAACTCGGCAATGAGTTTTCCGCTAATGGGCGAAAGGCTTAATCCCATCATGGCATGCCCTGTATTGAAACTCAGGTTCGTCCACTTGTTGGAGCGGCCAATGTAAGGGAGTCCGTCTGGAGAAATGGGGCGTAACCCTGCCCAGACTTTCCGTCCGTTAAACCACGTCGGGTCAAATTTGCTCAGGTAATTGGGGACTTGTTCTTGAATGCCTTGTAAACGTGTTTTTCGAATGCTTAAATCAGTTCCCGCAATTTCCATTGTTCCCGCAATACGTAAACTATTGCCCATAGGTGTCATGGCTACTTTGGCTTCGCAAAGTATGGAAGGGTAGTTTAGGTTTTTGGGAATGTTAGGAATACTGACAGAATACCCTTTACCGCCTTGTAATGGCAGATTCATGTGGAGTTGGTTGGCTAACGATGTACTCCAAGCACCTGCGCACACTAAAAACTCATCACCTTCAATGCGTTTTGAACCTGCTAAGGCATAGCGAATGGTGGAGTTTGAGGTTTGGAAACGTTCAATAGTCATTTCATAACGAAAGCCAACCCCTTGTTTTATCAGAATGCTTTTCATCACTTTCATAAAATGATTGGGATGAAGGTGCGCATCACTTTCATAGAGTACGCCTCCTAACACATTGGGTCGGAGTGCGGGTTCTAATGTTGCCAGCTCAGGTTGACTGTAGACTTTGGTGGAAATTCCTAATTTTTGAGCTTCTTCGGCTAAGTTCTCTTCTTCATCTTGGCACTTGGCAGAGTTGTAGAGCATCATTAACCCCTGATGCTTGAATTGGAAGCTTTGATGTTTTTGCTCCAATTGTGCAAATAATTCCCTGCTTTGCAGGTGCATGTCTTTGAGCAAATGTTTGGCGCGCAATACATTTTGAAGATTGGCCGATTTAAAGAAATTCCAGAGCCATTGCATGAGCTTTAAATCTAGCCTTGGTTTAATGTATAAAGGACTTTTGGCGTTTAACATCCATTTTAAGCCTTGTTTAATTACTCCAGGTGCGGCTAGCGGAATGAAATGGCTGGGAACAATCATACCCGCATTGCCATAAGAACAATTGTCTTCTTGATGTGCGGATGAATTGGTCACAATTTCGACCTCAAAACCAGCTTCGGCCAAGAAATAGGCAGAGCACAAACCAAGTGCTCCATCTCCAATGATGACAACTTTTTTCATGCGCTTTGGGGTTAGATAACTGAAAAACCTTCCATGAAAGGATCTTCTTCATCAATAAAAATGGTATTGTATCCTGTTAACCGTGCCCAACCTTCAATACTAGGAACAATAGCCACTTGTCCTTCTACCAAGGTTTCTGTTTCAATTCGGCCAATGAATTTAGAACCAATGATGCTTTCATGAATGAAGGTGTCCCCTTTCTTAAGCTTGCCCTTGGCATGCCATTGAGCCATACGTGCTGAAGTTCCCGTGCCACAAGGGGAGCGATCAATGGCTTTATCGCCATAAAAAACCGCATTGCGCCCTGTTGAGTTTTTGTCCAATACTTTGCCTGTCCACAACACGTGACTCAAACCCTGTATTTTTGGGTTTTCGGGATGAACAAATTCATACAGCTTATTCATCTCTTCACGAATGGCACGACTCCAGCCAATGAGTTGCGAGCTGGTATATTGCTCAATGCCTTTGAAGTTTGTTTGCGGATCGATGATGGCGTAGAAATTCCCACCATAGGCCACATCTACGATTAACTCTCCAAGATTGGGGCAGTACACGGGTAATTCTTTGGCCGCGAGAAAGCTGGGAATATTGGTTAGCTTAACTGATTTTACTTTGCCGTTTTCTTGGGTATAATTTACAGTCACTAAGCCTGCAGGAGTTTCTAAGCGCAGTATCCCAGCAGTTTTGGGTGTGACTAAATTTTCTTCAATGGCAATGGTTACCGTTCCAATCGTGCCATGGCCACACATGGGCAGGCAGCCGCTTGTTTCAATGAATAAAACGGCCACATCGTTATTGGGATCGGTTGGAGGATAAAGAATACTTCCCGACATCATATCATGGCCTCTCGGTTCGAACATGAGGCCTTTTCTGATCCAATCGTATTCCTGAAGGAAGTGAAGCCGCTTTTCGAATATGGTTTCGCCCTGTAAAGGTGGAGCCCCGCCAGCAATTACTCTGACAGGGTTTCCACAGGTGTGTGCATCAATACAAAAAAAAGTTTTTCTGCTCATCTTCTTGTTGTTTATATCGTAGTGTTAAGAATAGTTCTTAATGGGCTACATTGGTTCAAGCTTTCGGTTGGAACAGCTATCAACTCAATTTTTTCCACCGTTCAAAAACCAGCCTCGCGGCTACTAAATCTTCTAAGGCATGACCTACAGATTTGAAAACGGTGATTTCCTGATCATTTACTCTTCCTTGTGCCGCTCCATTACACAGGGTGGACAAATCTCCTTGAATGTCGTGCAAACGGAGTGTGCCTTCTTGAATTGGAATGGCTAAATCTCCGCTTTCTTTTGGTGCCATGGCAATCGTATCCACATACACCCGACTGCGCAAGATAACCTCATCATCGGCTTCCCGCATTGTAGGCTTGTATGAGCCTACGAGGTCAATGTGTTGGCCTGGCTGAAGGTATTTGCCCAAAATCAGAGGAGATGGGCTGAGTGTCGCACAACTCAATATGCCGGCCTCAGCGATCCCCTCTTCAATTGCGTGGACTGTATGAATTGCGAAGTTTTTGTCCTTGTTTAATTCAATTTCTAACCGCGTTGCATTTTTGTGGTCTCTACTCCACAGTAGAACTCTTTTGATTGGCCGAATGGCCGCATGTGCACGAATCAGGTAAGGTGCTAATGAACCACAGCCGATCATGAACAAGGTATCTGTATCTTTTTTAGCTAGAAAACTGGCTGCCAATGCCGATGCACAGGCAGTACGCCAATTGGTTAAGGTTTTAGCATCCATAATGGCCTTGAGTTCACCCGTAATGGCATCTGACAAAATGTAAATGCCCTGAATGGATGGTAAACCATAAGCTTGGTTGGCTGGCGCAACTGTAACCAACTTCACACCAATACTTTCACCCTCTTGCCAAGCAGGCATCAATAACAGCGTATTTTCTTGCTTATCTTTGGGGTTTTTGAAATCATAGTGCAGCCGAGGAGGAACAGTTGGAGCTTCTTGAAAGCCAATTCGAAGAGCTTCAATCAGTGATGGATAATCCAACAGTTGCTCAATGGTCTGTTTATCAATGTATTGCATTGCTTTCGGATGAGGTGTAACGTATGGTTTGTATTCGCCGTGGCGAACCGCCCCATACGTTTAGATTGAACCTAACTTAAGGCTTCTTTGCTCAAGCTACCATCCACTTTTCGCCAAATTCCTAAGGAATTTTCATCCTTTAATTCATGAGGTAAAATGGCTTGTGGGGCATTTTGCCAACAAAATGGCCTAACAAATCGCTTAATCGCATCCATTCCTACAGAAGTGAAACGGCTATCAGTCGTAGCTGGAAAAGGGCCACCATGTACCATCGAATCACACACTTCAACTCCAGTAGGAACGCCATTAAAGAGTACGCGTCCTGCTTTATCTTGAGCAATGGCAATGAGTGCTTCATGTTGCTCAAAATCGCTATCGTTGCCAATAAACGTACACGTTAACTGACCATTTAACGCGCATAAGACTTTTTGTAGTTCATCTTGATCTTGGCAAGTGATTACTAAAGAGTAGGGGCCAAATACCTCGTGAAGCAACTGGGGATTACGCAAGAAATCACTTCCAAAAACTTGGGCAAGTGCGGCCTTACTTTGATTGTTGCCATCCACATTTTTCGATTCTGCCAATAGGGAAACGCCTGTTTGATTTAAACTTTCTGCTTTCCCTTGTTCAAAGTTTTCCCATATCCCTCGATGCAACATGGTTTGACCTTGTGCCTCTTCAATGTGCTTGCTTAAAGCTTCAGTAAACTGGTGGAACTCTGGGCGATCAAGACCAATGAGTAAACCTGGGTTGGTACAAAATTGTCCTGCTCCTAGTGTAATGGACTGTGCAAGGTCAGCTGCAAGTTGTTCGTGATGCTCTTTGAGTTTGCTGGTTAAAAGAATCACAGGGTTAATGCTGCTCATTTCGGCAAATACAGGAATGGGCTCTGTTCGTTGGTTGGCTACATCGAATAATGCCTTGCCGCCTGAAAATGAACCTGTAAATGCAACTGCTTTGATGGCTGGATGTCGAACTAAGGTTTGGCCCAATTCGAAGCCTTGACCTACTAAGCTCGCAAACACGCCTTGAGGCATTCCCGTTTTATTTGCCGCTTTTTCAATGGCTTGTGCTACGAGTTCGTTCGTGCCCAAGTGTGCGGGGTGCGCTTTTACAATCACAGGGTTTCCCGCTGCTAAAGCAGAAGCGGTATCTCCTCCTGCGGTAGAAAAGGCTAAGGGAAAATTACTGGCTGTAAATACCACCACTGGCCCTATAGGAATAGCCATTTTTCGGATGTCAGCTTTGGGCAGTGGTGTTCTATTTGGCTGTGCTCGATCAATACTGGCTTCTACCCAGGAGCCTTCTCGTATCAATGAGGCAAATGCTTTTAACTGATTCACGGTTCTGCCACGCTCACCAATAATGCGCATGCTTGGCAGCCCCGTTTCAGCAGCAGCTCGAACGATTAATTGATCGCCAAGTGCTAAAATTTCTGCTGCAATTGCTTCTAAGAAGGCAGCTCTACGTTCCCCGGAAAGCTTTCTATAGGCAGCAAAGGCTTTTACCGCTTGCTGAACCGCATTTTCAATCTCTGAAATGGTATGTACTCGAAACGCACCATCGAGTGCTTGCTCGGTAGCTGGATTTACTACTTCGAGTACTTGCTGTTCTATGTCATTAGCCGTTGTCATACTAATTCGGGAGTTAACGTATGTTCTAAATTCAAATAATCTGGAAGGTCTGGACGATTGGCAATTGCTGTTTGGATAATGTTTAATACTGTTTTTCGCTCTTCTCCAACCAACGGCAAACGCGGTTCGCGAACGTACTCCGTACCTAAGTTGGTCAGCACTTCTGCCAGTTTGATATTTTGTACCAGTTTGGCATTAATATCTAATTCAAGTAGGGGCAGAAACCATCGGTAAATGGCAAGCGCTTCATCGTATTTTTTTGCTTTAACCAAACGGTAAATGGCAACGGTTTCTCTAGGAAAAGCACAAACTAAACCTGCAACCCAGCCATGTGCTCCCATAAATAAGCTTTCCAGCGCCAAGGTATCTACCCCACTTAATATTTTGAAGCGCTCACCAAAACGATTGAACATGCGTGTTACATTAGAAATATCTCGAGTAGATTCTTTCACCGCTTGGATATTAGGGCATTCTGCGAGTGCTTCAAACATCTCGAGTGTGACGAGTATCTTATAATCTACAGGATTGTTGTAGATCATAATCGGAAGTGCTGTAGCGGCTGCTACTTGCTTAAAGTACGTGACGGTTTCCCGATCATCTGCCTTATAGCGCATCGGAGGCAACATCATAAAACCATTTGCCCCTGCTTTTTCGCCAGCTTGTACTGCAGCAATGGCTCCCCTCGTCGTTTGCTCGGCAATGTTTAAAATGACAGGTACCGATTGCTCTACAGCAGCTACTGCCGTACTGACCAAGGTGAGCTTTTCTGTATTGGAAATTGAGCTCGCCTCTCCTAAGGTGCCTCCTAAAATAATTCCATCTACGCCTGCGTCGAGTTGTGCATGAATGTTTTTGACAAAGCTCGTAAGATCTAATTGATCATCTTCTGTAAACTTTGTTGTGACTGCTGGGTAGACCCCATTCCAATGTATCTTCATAGCAGATTCAGTTTGCTTTTAAAAAATTACCTGAGGCAAAAGTAGGGCACGGACTGATGTGATTTTGATTCAGTTTTATCTGCTTGTGGTGTTATTTTAACCTATGTGGTATATTTATCTTTTATTTTAAGTCTAAATCGTATTGATTTGGGGTGTAGATAATAGAATATTGAGCTTATGAAGGCATTACCATTTAAAATTCCGATCACTGCAAACGAGGCTTTTTTTATTCAAATCGATCAACAGCCGTATTTGTATGATGCGCTCCATCAGCATCCAGAAATACAGATTACGCTAATGGTAAAAGGGACAGGAACGTTGTTTTTAGGGAACTATATCGGAGAGTTTCGTCCAGGTGATGTGTTTATCATTGGGTCAAATGTTCCTCATGTGTTTAAGAATGATGAGGAATATTATCAAGGACATGAAACACTCGAAGCGCATGCCATTACGGTATTTATCGACTTTCAACAGTTTGTGAGCCATTACCTCAATACGCCTGAGATGCGGGAGATTCAAGATTTTTTCTTGGGAACGAAGCGCTGTTTAAAACTTTCCAATGAAATTGATTCCACGTTTTCAGGATTAATGGATGGGATTGAATATTTGAAAGGGTTGTCAAAAACGATTCGTGTGTTGCAGCTTGTCGAACTTTTGGCAGCGCGGGAAGATTATGAATTATTGATCTCAGAATCAATTGATTACAATGTGCAAGAGAGTGAAGGTAAACGCTTGAATGAAATTATCAGCTTTGCCTTAAAGGAATATCAACGCCCCATTAATTTGAATGAAGTGGCCGATATTGCCAATATGACTCCCCCTTCATTTTGTCGATTTTTCAAACAGCGTACCCGAAAGTCTTTTGTCACCTTTTTAACCGAATTGCGCGTGCATCAAGCGTGTAAATTATTAACAGAAAAAGACTTGAGCATCTTAGACATTGCGCTGACCTCGGGTTTTAATAATTTATCGCATTTTAATCGAAAGTTTCGGAATATTACCGGGCTCACCCCATCTGCATTTCGGAAAGCGCATAAGAAATTGTAGGGGTGTGTTTTTAGTTGGAGATTTATTATTCGTAGTGTGGGCATCGCTTACGCTGCGATTTTTTTTTCAAATAACTTTAGTTTTCTAGCCCACCAAATCGTTGCGTTTTCATTCAAGGAAAAGTTCAAATAGTCTCTAAAGATTTACAGAGCACTAGCCCCAATATGTCGGAGTAGGATAGTGGTTAAAAGCTGCGGCACTAAATGGCAAAAAACACCCGCCAAAAAATACCACACTTTGCCCTAACCTTGACCATTTTCCGCCTGCTTATCCCGAATTATCCACCCTACATTTGTTTCAAGCAATAAGCAATAAAGCAAAAGAGTTGCTTTAGATGATTTCATAAAAAGAAGCTTTTAGGCTTCAAAAAGCTAGTGTTTTTGCTTGGAAACGGATGAGTTAAGCTGGGATTATTCACCCATTTTCAAGTAAAGCATTGAGCAGATTTCTTCCCCAGAGAAACGGTTCAAGCAATCGCGGAGCTTGGTTTTAGATTACCCTTATTAGTTAAAACTCAAATTGTCTTTTTAACCCAATGTGCAGAGAAAATCTGTGCATAGGCAAAGCTGCAGTAGTGCTTTTGTACTTCACTCTCTGCGCGTTCACAAGCGCAGTATTATGAAACAAATTGCATTAATTCTATTTATATTCATGACTTTCGGATTGGGCTCATGTATTGAAGAAAACATTAACCCAGTTCCACAATTGGAAGACGAAAATGGCACTGTGTTGGTCACAACCACACAACCCATAGAAGGTCCTGTTTTAGTATATAAAGTTGATGGAGGAGGGGATGATGAAAACGATGGCGGTTCGATGCCACCTCCTCCCGGTCCTTGATAAAAAAAGCCCTATTAATGGGCTTTTTTTATTTCATAATGTGTAACATTGACTAAATGTTTGCATACTATGAAAGAAAGAATAGCAGTTAATATTTGGATTTCGATTTTACTATCATGTATTAGTGTATCAATTTTATTCGGGCAACATCAAATGCCTGCCCAACAGGTAGGCGATTTAATTGGTGAGGCGAAAAAGTTCAAGCAAAACAAAGATTATGAGCAGGCATTATTAACGTTTTTAGAGGCAGAAAAAATTAGTAAACAGGATCAGAACCTAAATCAGCTAGGTGATATTCAAAAATGGATTGGTGATGTTTATCAAAGGAAAAAGCAATATAAGCATGCTGAAAACTATTATCATCACGCACTTGAAAATTACAAGCAAGTTCAAGACTATGAGAAAGCATTAAAAATATATTGGAATCTGGGTTATTTGAAAGAGCGTCAAAAAGAAAGCGATTTAGCCATCCAAAAATACGATTCTGGACGTTATATCTTAAAAATTGGAGACTCCCTTGGATTAATTAATCCTGAAAAAAGTAAAGAGTTGCAAGCAGCAATGCTATATAATAAAGCACAGTGTTTCCGAAGCCTAAATCGTGATGCTCAAACAATTGTACTTTATCAAGAAGCGTTGAAGTTGTGTGATGCGATTAATGATTCGGCATGTTTGGCGAGAAATTGGTGGGGTATTGGTCGGTCCTATAAGCAAATAGGATATTATGATGAGGCAATTAATTATTATTTAAAAGTTGCTTTATATTATGAACACCATTCAAAATGGGAAACAGTAGATGAATTATATAATTCAATAGGTATTTTATATAAAGAATTAAAAGATTGGGAGCGCGCTTTTTATTACTATCATAAATCTTTGATTATACGTATTCGAAATGAAAATATTAGAGAAATAGGCCAATCCTATAATAACTTTGGAAATGCTCATTTAGAGCTTCACCAGTTTGATAGTGCTATATTTTATCTCTATAAAGCTTTAAAAATCAAGGAAGAATTCGCTAATGAAAAAGACCTAATCACAACTTACCAAAATATTGGCCGAACTTATTTGAGGCAAAATCAATTGGATTCTGCGGAATATTACTTGTTTCAATCACTACAATTTGATGATCGGGAAGAATATCATGGCGCTTTTGTGACTACTTACAACGATTTGGCTTTACTCTACTTGGAGAAAAAACAGTTTGCTAAAGCAAAAGGCTATTGGGATAAGGCAGAGCAGATGGCTTTAAAAATAGAATTGGCTTCTTCCATTATTGATATTTATAGTACAGGTATTCAATTGTTTGAAGTAATTGGAAAACCGAAGGAATCATTGCGATTATGGGAAAAGAAGGAAGCCTTGCAAGATTCCCTGTACCGGGAACAACGTTTGGCAGTACAAGAAGTATTTCACGAAAATCAACTAAATCTGGAAAAAGAGGCTACGCAGTTTGCGGAAGAAAAAGCCACCGTTGAGCAGCAACAAAAAATGATTTTTATCGGCAGCACGGTTGTATTAGTATTCCTCTCCAGCGTATTGGTGTGGTTGTGGATGAATAATAGCAAGAAAAAGAAATTAATCCAGAGTTTATATGATGCGTTGAATCACCGAAGTCGTAATGATTTGCAGATTTTGGCCGAGGAAATTGCCTACCGATTGGATCGAAAAGGAACGGATTTGCAGGAGCAATCCATGTACTTACAACAAACGGTGCGTTCGTTAAACCTCGCTTACCATGTCTTTTCTGCAAGCAATGCAAACAATAACGAAGCCATTGCCGATTACATGAAAAAATTGGCTACAGGCTTACAAGCAGGCTATGGCTACAAAGCATCAAAAGTGGAGTTGCAAATTGATATTCAACCAATTAGACTGGAGCTTGAGCCACTTACGATTGTTGGTTATGTATTGGTGGAGTTATTAACCAATATATTTAAGCACGCTTTTGAGGATGATACGAAAAAGCCTTGGGTAGAGATTAAAATGTGGGAAACTGCGGGTAAAGTCTTTTTGAGTGTAGAAGATAATGGAAAAGGCTTGCCTAAAGAACTTCAAGTAGCACAATTAGAAAGTGAGGGTTTACAAGAAATGCATAGTTTTGCCAAACAACTTAAGGGGAATTTTTACATTCAAAATACCCAGCAAGGTTGTCATGCATTACTGGAGTTTCCCAATTAGTAAGGATAGGTAATTTGATAGCAAAAAAGCATGAAAGTATTAATCATAGAAGATGAAGCACGATTGTTACGAGGAGTGATGCGCCATGTCAAATCTTTTGGTTATGAGATTGTGGCTACTGCAGGTTCCTATGAAGAGGTGGTTGACACGAGTGCGCGCTTGAACGACTTAGATATTGCTATTGTAGATATCGGTTTGGGCGGACACCTCACTGGTGGGATAGAAGCTGCTAAATACCTGCAAAAAAAATTTCCAAGACTTGCCATTATTTTTCTAACGGTTCACAATAAAGACTTTTATCAAGATAAGGCATTGAATGAAGTGGTGATGGTGAATTACCTCATTAAACCGTATCAGCCTGCTCAGTTGGAACTTGCTTTAAAAATGGCTATGAATTTACGCAATAGTGTCGCACAAATTTCTCCCCAAAAGGCGACCATTCTAGGCTTTTATGGAGGACGCGAAGAGGCTGTAAAGTGCCATTTAATTCATTGGATTGAACTAAAAAGTGGTACGTTATGGGCATATACAGATGAAAATACCTATTACCGCTTAGATACATTCAGTTCACTCGATCGTTTAATAGAAGCTTACCCCGAGTCTTTTACTAAAATCCATCAGAGTTATGCCGTAAACTTAGGGCAAGTGACTCAAATTGAAGGCGATACCAAATCTGCGCGCAACTGTTTTGTTCAAAATAAATTACTCCCATTGCCCATTTCGCGAAGGTTGTTTACTTCGGTAAAAGAAGCATGGCAGCAGCTCCATCAAAAATAACCTGAACGTGGTGTTTAACACTAAAAACACTACGTTCAGGCAGCAATTCTCACTTTGTCATCTTGAACGATAGTGAAAGATCTACGTGCCCATTAGAATGCGAAATCATGTACTAAAATAAGCCAAATGAGTTCGTTTAGCCACGTGACACTTAGATGTCTGTCGTGTGCGACCCCAGCTTCCATCGACATGACAAAAAAGTCCTTTTTTTGCAGAATAACAAGTATTTTTTACAAAGTGAGAACTGCTGAAAGCGTTGACTAGCATAATTTATGTATTTGATTATCAGATCTTTATAAAACCATCGAGTGGCGCAACACTTTACGTATCAAGTTATCACTTTTAGTCCATAATTCATGTATGGACAACCCAATTCTAGTCAAAACAATAACCGTTGGTATAAAATGAATCACTTCATTTGAAAAATTTGTAGTAAACTTCCCAAAAATAAAGAAACTATACATTAGCATGATTGCCCACACAATTTTTTCCATTTAATTACGCTTCTTATTCAAGCACCATTATCAGTTTGGCTTTAAAAGCAAACTAGCATCGATCAACTTTATTTAATCTAATACCCTATGATCAATAAGTACATTAAAATCTTTATAGGCATTGTAGCAATCGTATACATGAATACCTGCTTTGCTCAAGACAAAAAAGATCGTTGGACTCCCGAAGATATTATCCATACGGAATTTCTACGCAGTGCCACATTTTCCAAAGACAATAACCATTTAATTTGGAGTAAAAGAAGAGGCGTTAAAAAGAAAGATCGTTTTGTTTCAGACCTCTACCTAACGCGTTTAAATCTACAGAAAGATGGGCAACTCCGCACGTTTCGATTCACCAATGCAGATGCCAGTGAATATTCGGCATTTTTCTCCATGGATGGGGAGTGGCTTTACTTTCTATCTTCCAGAGATAAGGGAAATAAGCTGTGGAAAATGAGCTTATTTGGAGGCGAACCCATCAAGGTTCATGAATTCAAAAATGGAATTTCCAGCCCGCGCCTTCTCAATGAGCATACCATCATTTTTACTTCTAACGAGGGCGAAACGCTTTATGAACAAAAATTGAAGAAAAAGAAAGATAATGTAGTTGTTGTAGAAGATTCTGTACACTGGAAAATCACCCGTTTATACACTTTTAATCTAAAAGATAAATCCATCAATCGCGTTACTAACAATAACTATCCCGTTTCAGGTTATGCTTTTTCTAAAGATGGGAAATGGTTAGTCACCAACCACACGATGAGTCGTCATTATGGTGCCGATGCGCACCCTGCACCTACTCAGTATTTACGAAACTTACAAACGGGTGAAAGCAAACAAATTTTAGTTGGCCTCCAAACGCCATATGGCTTTGAGTTTTCAGCGGATAACAACGGTTTCTACTTTGCCGCCACTACTTCGTCAGACCCAGAATGGTCGGGAGCAGGCATACAAGAATTATATTACTATGACATTGAATCGGCAGAGGTGACCAAGGTAGATTTGCAATCTGATTGGGGACTGAGTGGTTCTTTTTATACCAATGGCAATGATGTGATTGCTTCCTTAGCCAATGGGCCTACCAATAAGTTGGCGTTTTACAGTAAAAAAGGGTTAAAGTGGAAAAAGTCTATGATTGATTTTGGCGAAAAAAATGAGCATGTGCGCATCCTTAGCCTATCTGAAGATGGAAAAAAAGTGGCTTATGCCCACTCTACCGCAGGGCAACTACCGAAATATTATGTCGCTGATCTAACGATTTCTGGCAATAAATTGCTCGTCGAAAATGAAAAAGAAATCATTAAACTGAATAAAAAACTGGATAGTAAAGCCATCACGAAACACGAAGTATTCCGCTGGAAAGGTTATAATGATGAAGAGGTGAATGGAATCTTATATTATCCTGAAAATTATGAAGCGGGTAAAAAATACCCTTTAGTCCTCTCGATTCATGGAGGACCTGCAAGCTCAGATCGAGATGCTTGGGCGGAACGTTGGTCCACTTATCCTCAAATTTTAGCACAGCGTGGTGCATTTGTATTAAAACCGAACTATCACGGTTCTGCTAACCACGGCCGAGCTTTTGTAGAATCAATTAAAGGGCATTATTACGACTTAGAATTGGAAGACATTACCAAAGGCATTGAAGTACTCGCTCAAAAAGGGATGGTAGATAAAGATAAATTAGGCGTAATGGGCTGGTCTAATGGCGCAATTCTAACTACGATGCTCACGGTTCGTTACCCTGATATGTTTAAGGTAGCCTGTGCGGGTGCAGGTGACGTGAACTGGACATCTGATTTCGGAACTTGTGGCTTTGGCGTTCAATTCGATCAAAGCTATTTTATTGGTGCTCCTTGGGATGATAAAGATGGCAAAACGTACAACGAAGCATACATCACTAAATCGCCGCTTTTCGAATTAGAAAAAGTGAAAACACCTACCCTCATTTTTCATGGTTCCGAAGATCGAGCCGTGCCGAGAGATCAAGGATGGGAATATTACCGAGCCTTGCAACAAAATAAAAAGGCTCCTGTGCGCTTTTTATGGTTCCCAGGCCAACCACATGGCTTACAAAAAATCACGCATCAACTTCGGAAAATGAATGAAGAAATTGCTTGGATAGATACTTACCTATTTAAAACACATCAGCCTAAAAATGAAGCCTTTAAGGAGACTAGTCCATTGGCCATGCTTCTAAAAAAGGAAAAAGCGGCTCAAATAAATGGGTTATATGGTACTCAACAGAATGGCATTTTAATTCCAGAAGTATCGGCAACGCAAGACGGGGAAATTGCTATTGGACGTTTTGAAGTGACCAACGCTCAGTTTAGCGCGTTTAATACCAAGCATAACTATGCCCAACATGAGGCAAACTTTCCAGCACAAGTCAGTTTTGAGCAAGCACAAAGTTATGTAAAATGGCTTTCCGAAAAAACAGGCGCTACCTATCGCTTACCCTCAGAAAAAGAAGGAATGGAATGGCACAAAAAAGCGCAAAAGCTAGCCAAATCGGAAAATACCCTAAACTATTGGGCGGGCTATGCCATTACCATTGATGAAGTAGAGGAATTTTCCAGTAAACTTTCTGATTTAAAGTCTAAGCTAACCTGTCTCATTGAAACTCTCAAGACATAAACTAGTAAACATCACAATGTATTCACTAAAAACTTGAAAAGTTACAAGGAAAACCTCCTTACGACTGGTTTTGAGATGGT
>JBMYQA010000067.1:0-24218 GCA_049600855.1 Flammeovirgaceae bacterium
ATTTAAGTGTTAAACCATCAGGTAGAATAATTTTTTAAACAAGTTCAAATGAAATAACACCAATTAAACCATTTAAAGGAACGATTGTCTATCTTAAAAAAAACAAGCCTGCCCTATGCGACTATTGATTACTTTTTTTCTGGCAATCGTCATGTACCCAAGCATTGCCCAAAATCTGTATTTTCCGCCACAAGTGGGAAATTGGGAAACCGTAAATCCCGAATCATTAAATTGGTGTGAAAGTCAATTAGATGATTTAGAAAATTACCTGGATGAAGTAGACTCTAAAGCCTTTCTCATCTTAAAAGATGGAAAAATAGTGGTTGAATGGTATTTTGATGATTTTACGAAAGATAGCCTTTGGTATTGGGCATCAGCGGGGAAAAGTATGATGGCAACGTTGGTCGGCATTGCTCAGCAGGAAGGTTTGCTAGATATTCAGGATAAAACAGCAGACTATTTGGGACAAGGTTGGACGAATTGTCCAACTACAGAATCCGCCATTACCATTTGGCACCAACTTACGATGACGAGTGGATTAGATGATGCCGCCTCTTTTGATTGTACGCTACCCAATTGCTTAGTGTGTAAAACTACTCCAGGAGATCGCTGGGCCTATCACAATGGCCCCTATTCTTTGTTGCGAGAGGTGGTTGAGTCGGCTACAGGAGTGGGAATCAATACCTATTTCACCAATAAAATTGGAAATGTAATTGGTGCTGGTGGAGGGTATGTACGAAGTAGCTTTAATAACCTATTTCTGAGTAGGGCAAGAGATATGGCGCGTTTTGGCTTAATGACATTAGCCAAAGGAACATGGAATGGCGTTTCAGTAATCACTGATACCACTTATTACCACAATATGATTCAAAGTTCTCAAGATATTAATCCTGCTTACGGCTATTTATGGTGGTTGAATGGAAAAAATAGCTACAAACAACCTCGTCTTCAAGTCGATTTTTCTGGGCCAATTATTCCAAGCGCTCCAGCAGATTTATATGCTGCAATGGGGAAAAATGAACAGCGTATTTATATTGTGCCATCCGAAAGCTTGGTAGTGGTGAGAATGGGTAATAATGCTAACGATTCAAGCGCATTGGCACTTTCTGGTTTTGATCAAGAGCTGTGGGAGAAAATGATGAACTTGGAATGTACCGTGACCGATTTAGAAGATGAATCCGAAAACTTAACCGTTCAATTATTTCCCAACCCATCCAAGCAATTACTACATATTACTTCCAATGAGCCAATTCAGCAAATAGAAGTTTTTGATGTATTCGGGCAACGTGTACGCTCCATTCAAGGTAATGTCTCTACCCTTAATGTAGGACTTCTTGCAAATGGCGTTTATTTTGTAAAAGTTCAAACGATAAACCAACACTTGAAACGCATACGATTTCTGAAAGAATGAAAGTAAAATACCTAATCATCGCCATTGGATTGCTTCTCGCTGCTTGTAGTACAGGCGATATGAAGAAAAAAGAATATACAGCGGAGGAAGCCGATCGCGGGTTAACTAATACGAATGATCAATTGCAGGTAGGAGATATTATCTTTCAAACTTCCACATCCACACAAAGTCAAGCGATTCAGTTAGCTACCAATTCAAAATACAGCCATGTGGGGGTATTATTTAACATCAATAATGAGTTAGTGGTGTTAGAGGCCGTACAACCTGTGAAATATACGCCACTCATTATTTGGATTGAAAAAGGAAAAGGCAAACATTTTGTGGTAAAACGTTTGAAAGAACGCTACCTTTATTTCAACGATTCTACCACGAGATTAATGAAAGCCAAGGCAAGTGCTTATTTGAATAAGTACTACGATTCTTATTTTGAGTGGTCCGATGATCGGATGTATTGCTCCGAATTGGTATGGAAGTTATATAAAGAGACTTTGGGTATTGAATTGGGTAGCTTGCAGGCTTTGAAAAACTTCGATTTGACTTCAACTGAGGTAAAAACCAAATTAAAAGAGCGATATGGCCAGGATATTCCTTTAGCGGAACAAGTTATTTCGCCTGCTGCGATTTTCGAATCGGAACTATTGGAGGAAATTAAATATCCCGTTTTTTAGAGGCTGTTTTTAGCTATCTCCTTTTACTTCTTGCCCAATGTGTACCCTTATTCGATGTTCTACTTCTTCAATTAAAGCAAGCGGTTCATAGTCTTTTGGTTCTAAAGCAGGTAAAGCCGTGCATTTAAAGCCAATAAAGATGGG
Organism: Flammeovirgaceae bacterium; assembly: GCA_049600855.1. Lineage (GTDB taxonomy): Bacteria > Bacteroidota > Bacteroidia > Cytophagales > Flammeovirgaceae > JBMYQA01. The sequence continues at coordinate 2,224 of JBMYQA010000067.1, forward strand.
TACAGGCAAAAAGCCCCAACGTTCGAGCTTCCAGCTATTTTCAATGGCGACAGGCACCACTAATGCACGCGGCATAATGGCTAATAATTGAAGCATTCCCTTCGTTTTAAATGGTTTCATCTTGCCATCTTTTGCGCGTGTCCCTTCTGGGAAAATACATCCAGAACGGTTATGCGCTTCTAAATACTCCCCAAACCCTTTAATGATTTGTACCGCCTCATCAGGGTTCTTGCGATCAATGGTGACGGAACCTCCTTCGCGAATATTATAAGAAATGCTGGGAATGCCCTTTGCTAAAGAGCGTTTAGAGATGTATTTGGGGTGGTGTTTCTGTAAAAGCGCCCCAATCATCGGAATGTCAAATGAGCTTTGGTGGTTTCCTACAATTAATAAAGGACGATCTGTAGGCAGTTGTCCAGCTAAGTTTTTTAAGCGTACCCTGCTGAGTGTAAAAGGCAAGCAACCCCATAGTAGGCACCAGCACATGCCATCCACTACCTTTTTGTGCGGTTGATATCCCATTGCCTTAGCAATCACTTGTAAGGGATGAAAAATAACTAAGGTCAACCCAAAAGCCAACAGAAAGGGAATCGTGAATATCCAGTAAAAGAGCTTTTTCATATTAATACATGGAAATAGTACAATTTCATTGCAATGATAAATGAAAAAATGCTTACGCAATCGATTTTCTAAATATGGTATAAGTTATGAATGTGTACACCATTTCTTCAATGGGAATCATGCAGCCATTTGACCACCGAAAATTTGCTGCTTTATTTGTTAATGAAACCTTAAGCACATCGAAATTCCCCAAAAATCATTGCCCTCAAAAGTATAGAATTTTGCCCTTTTTGACGAACACCTCTTTTTCTTCGGCCAACCATTCTGATTATTAGACGAAGGAAAATGCATTTTTTCGCCCTTGGAATAGAATTTGCAAAATTTAAGGTAAGCGCTTCTAATTAACTGGTTTCCAAATATATGCATGCAAAGTGGGAACTGAGCTCTATCGTGAAGACAAGATTTTTAATCGAAAAATCTTATCAAAACAGAGCAACAACGGCAATAATTAAAATTTCCTTTACGTTAACTAAGTACAAAAATGAGAAAGTATAAAGTCAGTGATTGTGATTTGATCAAGCAGTATATTAATGGTAATGATGCTGCATTTGAAACTTTGGTAAATCGTCATAAGAATAAAATCTTTACAACGATCTATTTAATTGTAAAAGATCAGTATGTAGCAGAAGACTTATTGCAAGAAACATTTATCAAAGCAATTCGAACGATTAAAGCGGGGCGTTATAATGAAGAGGGCAAATTTTTGCCATGGATATCTCGAATTGCGCACAATATGGCAATAGACTATTTCAGAAAGGCGAAGCGTTATCCAACCATTATTATGGAAGATGGAAGCAGCGTTTTCAATACCTTAGAATTTGCTGAGGAACCTTATGAAATGGTTCAGATTAAGCAGGAAACACATGCAAAGTTGCGTGAAATGATCCAAACTTTACCTGAACCTCAGCGAGAAGTGTTGATGATGCGTCATTACATGCAAATGAGCTTTCAGGAAATCGCGGAGACCACAGGAGTGAGCATTAATACTGCCCTTGGGCGAATGAGGTATGCGCTCATTAACCTGCGGAAGCGGATGAATCAAACCAATAATAAATCCTATGTATCAAAACATCTTTCCTAACAACATCATTAAGTACATTTACAAAGAACTGACGGAAGGAGAGCGGGCAGAATTGGTGCCTGAGTTATTTCAGAATAATCAGTTGAATGAAGAACTAAATGAACTCCTGACACTCAAGGAACAATTAGATCAGGTTGAACTGACTCCAAGCGAAAAGTGTGTCGATAACATTTTAAATTATTCGAAAACCTTTGAGTTAGAGCAAAGTCTGTAATAACACTGCTAACCATCCTAATTATTGCCTTTTCTGCCCTGAAAAGGCTTTTTTTATGCTGAGAAATTGATTTCAGTTGAATATAGCTTGATATAACCATTTTAATTTTCGGTAAGTTTTCAATGAACCCTACATTTAAACAATGAGATTGCAGGAGACACGTTGGTATAATAGCGGCAAAAGCGCTATATTTACCTAATTTAGCACCATACTCATCGAAATTTTTACTTTTTATCGCATGATTTTGTTACAATAGCGTTCTAATGGAGAATCGGAGAATAAATTATGAAGTCATTTAATAGAATAATATTGTTTTTTGTGGTTAGCCTAATTTTAGGACTAAGCACTTTTGTGATGCTTCAAGATATTGAGGGGCAAGATAATTTAACCGCACTCCATAAGAAACTTCAAGAAACGACTAATGATAGCATGAAGGTCGTTTATTTGAATCAAATTGCGCTTGCAAACATTAACCTTACCCAAACAGATTCTGCAATTGCCTATGCAAATAGAGCCTTAGAAATTGCCCAAGAAATTAGCTCACCTTCTGGACAAGCAAATAGCTATTATGTATTAGGGAAAGCTTACAAAGCAGAAAAACGTTTTGCCGATGCGTTGGATAATTACCTCAAATCAATTGATCAGTCCAAAATAACCAAAAATCAAAAGTTTATCGCGGATGTATACGTGGAACTAGGTTTTTTATATCAAGACTGGAGTGTATTTGACAAATCCATCGATAACTTTCAAGAGGCATACCAAATTAGAAAACAAATCAAAGATTTTGAGGGTGAAATCAACTGTTTGAATTACATCGCACTTTCGTATTACCGTTCCAATGACTTGGAAAGTGCATTAAATACCTACCAGTTACAGCTCGATTTAGCCAATAAAAATGATGATAAGAATAAAGCAGTATCTGCGCTGAGAAATATTGCAAACATTTATTCGAGGTTTCAAGATTTTGAAACCGCTTTGCGCTATAACCTGCAAATCTTAGATATTAAGAAAGAGCAAGGAGACTCGTTAGGAATTGCGACTTATTACAACAATGTAGGATCAATTTATAAGCGATTAGATCAGAATAATCAGGCATTAGAATCATTTAAGCAAGCCCTAAAAATTAACCGAGAGCTTGGTAAAGATGAGATTGATAACATCGTAATTTTGAGAAACATTGGTGTAATTTATCAGTCAATGCGTGACTACCGTAATGCACTCAAGTATTTTAAGGAGGCGTTGGGAATTTTGGAGTTGAGAAAAGATGTTAAGGAAGTGGCACGTACCTGTAATTACATTACTACGATTTATTACGGTCTGCAAGACTTTGATAATGCCATTCAATATACCAATCGAGCCATTGATTTAGCCAAAGAAGCGAACGACAAAGAAACGCTTGCGAAGAGTTATAAAAGGATGTCTGATATTTATCAGAAACAGCGTAACAACAAGAAAGCCTTAGAGTATTTCCAGAAATATGCTGCGGTGAAGGATGACATCATTATGGAAGAGCGCATCAAGCAAGAGCAGCTGGCTTCGCAGCAAATGGAAGTGGAGAAAGAAGAGCAAAAGCTAAAGCAGCGATTACTGGAAGAGGAAATGAAGGGTTTGGAAAAAGAGAAGCAACGTATTGAAGCGGAAAAGCAAATCAAAGATTTAGCATTAGCGCAGAAAGAAAAAGACTTAGAGTTAAGAAATAAGGCACTTGAGGTAGCGAAACTGAAGCAAGAAGAATTAGAAAAAGCCCGTCAGCTTCAACAGTTGAAGATTGATCAGGCGCGTTTGGCAGATGAGGCAAGACAACGTGAAATTCAACTCTTAGAGCGCGACCGTGAGTTGGAACGAAAGAAACGACAGCTTCAAGAAAAGGAAAAGCAAGATTATAAGAAACAAGTAGAGCAGTTGCAATTAAATCAGAAGGTAAAAGACCTGGAAATTGAAAATGCAAGACGAGATCGACTATTCTTCATCTCTTCGGTTGCTTTATTTGCCATCCTGTTAGGCGTAGCATTCATCGCTTATTACCAAAAGAACAAATCGAATAAGAAGCTTGCCAGCATCAACAAAGAAATTAAGGAGAAGAATGAGCAAATTGAGATTCAATTGGTACAAATTGAAGATCAGCGACAAGAGTTGGAGAAGGCGTATAAAGACATCAAGCTCATTAGTTTAATTGGCCAGAAAATTACTGCTTCGATTGATATTGAATCGGTAACACAAACGGTGTATGAGTACGTAGGTTCTTTAATGAAAACAAATGCAGTAGGGCTGGGAATTTACAACGCCGATGCTCAAATGCTTGAGTTTAAAGGAGCTATTGAAAATGGCAATAAGATGCCTTATCACTACGATTTGCTTTCAGAAGATAACAGCCTTTCGGTATGGTGTTTCAATCGGAGAAGGCAGGTGGTGATTGGTGATTTTGCGGAGGATTACAGCCAATATGTTAATTTCAGACCTGAGATGCGTACAAAGGAGAATATCAAATCGGCCTTGTACTTGCCTTTGGCAACAGAAAAAAGACCTATTGGAGTCATTACGGTACAGAGTCCAGAGCAAGATGCGTATACTTCTAAAGATATTACCATCTTACAAACTTTAGCTTCCTACATCTCTATTGCTTTGGATAATGCACAAGCTTATGATATCATTAAGGATAAGAATAAGCACATTACAGATAGTATTCGTTACGCACAAACGATCCAAAAAGCAATTTTACCGAGTAAGGTGAAAATGGATGAGGTGTTGGATGATCACTTTGTATTGTACTATCCTAAAGATATTGTATCAGGAGATTTCTTCTGGTTTACACATATTCCAGCAGACCGTTTACCATCGCATGTGCCTGCTGAGCAGCGAAGAGATAAAACCTATGTAGCTGTAGTTGATTGTACTGGACATGGCGTTCCAGGCGCATTCATGTCGATGATAGGTACCACCTTACTCAATGATATTGTGATGCGAAGTGAGGTGTACGAACCTGCTGAAATTTTGGAATTCTTGCATTCAAGTGTCGTAAATGAGTTGCGCCAACGAGAAAGTGCCAATGATGATGGCATGGATGTGTGTATGTGTTTGATTGAGCAAATTGATGATGAGAATGTTCAAGTGACTTACACAGGAGCCAAAAGACCACTTTATTATGTTGAATATTGTACGTCTACCATCAAAGAGCTGAAAGGTACCAATAAAGGTATTGGTGGTATTGTGAAGAAGTTTAGACCATTTACAAACCAAGTCATTACTGTACCTAAAGGAAGTATGGTTTATTTAAGCTCAGACGGTTTACAAGATCAAAATAACCGAGACAATCGTAAGATCGGTTCGATTCGTTTGAAGCACGTATTACAGGAAAACTATAATACAGAAATGCAAGCCCAGAAAGAGGCATTGGCATCATTGCTATACAAACACCAAGATGGCATGCCACAACGAGACGACATCACGGTAGTAGGAATAAAAGTTTAATATGCATAATATCATATTGTTACTGAATAAAGCCACATTTCGTGGCTTTATTTATTAGGGTGCTTACCTTTGCTGCCCATGAATAAGTTAATGATAGAAACGCGGGCACTACTTTCTAAGGAATTCTTGCTAGAATGGCGACAACGCTATGCTTTAAATGGATTACTTTTGTATGTAGTAAGCACTGTGTTTGTTTGCTACTTGAGTTTTAATTTGGAAAGGGGCATGCTCAATGTAATTACTTGGAATACTCTTTTTTGGATTATTTTATTGTTTTCGGCAGTGAATGGAATTGCGAAAGGTTTTTTGCAAGAGCGTGAAGGGCGTTATTTTTTTTATTATTCCATTGCGAGTCCTGAGTCCATTATTCTCTCAAAAATCATTTATAATGCGGGGCTGATGTTATTTATCGCACTTGTGGGGTTTATGTTTTATGCATTTGTGATGGGAAATCCCGTTCAAGATATTCCATTATTTCTTGGAAACCTCGTATTGGGGGCAATTGGCTTTTCATCAACGCTTACGATGATTTCGGGGATTGCTTCTAAGGCAAAAAATAGCAGTACTTTAATGGCTGTATTGGGGTTCCCTGTAATCTTACCAATGATTTTAATGCTCATGAAGGTTTCCAAAAATGCCATTGATGGGCTACAGCGCAGTGCGAGCTATGAGGAACTCATGACCATTGGAGCTATTAATCTAATCGTCTTAGCCGCTTCTTATGTCTTATTTCCATATTTATGGCGGAGTTGATTTGCGTGAAGAATGCTATTCTTCAATATTTTCTACCACTATTTTGACTACCTTATCACCTTCTCGTAGTTTTTGAAGTACATCAAAGCCTTTGTTTCGCAGCCCCCCAAAACAGGTGTGATTGCCATCAAAAATATCCGTTTCATTTCTACTTAAACAGATGAAAAATTGTGAACCATTGCCATTTCTAGTCGTATGTGCCATAGACAGCACTCCAAAATCATGTTTTTGGTCGCTTTGTAATTCACATTTGGCAAAATAACCACAGCCACCTGTTCCATTATTATTAGGGCAACCGGTTTGGAGAAGTACGCCAGGAATGAATTTGAAAAATTCCAAACCATCGTAAAATCCCTGTTCGACTAAGGTTCTGAAGTGCTCAACCGTTTTTGGGGCATCGGCAGCGTACAGTTCAAAATCTAGGAGTCCTTTATCAGTATGAATTTCGGCAACTAACATTGGATAAAAATAAAAAATGGCAAGAGAGACTTGCCATTTTGAGTTGGAATTATCGTTAAGAAACTATACAGTTTCATTTTCTTCTTCTTCAGCAACAACGAACTTAAAACCAATGGCATGTACATTGATAATTTGAATGTTGGTATCTTCTTTTAAGTATTTTCTTAAGCGAGACATAAAAACATCTAAACTTCTGCCTTTATAATAATCATCATCTCCCCAAATCTCTTGTAAAATAAACTCGCGTTTGATCAAGTCATTGCGATGAAAATAAAGGAAGCGCAGCAATTCTGCTTCTCGCGTAGTGAGCTTACGTTCATCGTCATTTAGGGCAAGGCGTTGAAAAGGGAAATTGAACTCATATTTACCAATATGAATGATATCTGGCATGGTTTCAATTGTTTCAACAATTTTAGGCTCACTTTGTTGACGCTTCAAAATAGCATTAATACGGAGGGTAAGTTCTTCTGCATTAAATGGTTTGGTGATGTAATCATCCGCTCCAATTTTGAAAGCCTTAATTTTATCTTCAGATAAAGTCTTAGATGAAACAAAAAGTATAGGAACGTACTGGTCTAGTTTTCGAATTTCTTGTGCCAAAGTGAAGCCATCTTTGTACGGCATCAATACATCTAAAATGCAAAGGTCAAAGTCTCTTTCACCTGCAAACTCTTGATATCCTTGCTTACCATTATTACAATGGGTTACATCGTAGCCCCGCACATCTAGGTACCTCTTAAGGACTTTGGCCATGGCCTTATCGTCTTCTACAAGAAGAATTTTAGTCTTGCCCATTCGTTGTTTTAGTTATTATTTCTAAAGCTTAAAATAGAAGCTTCTTTCCAAAAATACAATTTTCTGGCAATTGTTAATAAAAATTCCTGCTTTTAAATTAGCAGTTGCCATTTTTCAAGAATATAAACGTAAGGTTTTAGGGAAAATTTGCAAGATTAATGAGCACCTCTCTAAAAATTTATATTTTTACAGTTAACATAAATTAATGTAAAGTAGATCATAACAATTGGCAGGTTCTTTGACGCTGATTTAATAGCTCAAAATTCCCTTCAATAACACGATGTACTTTTTTTACGTAAAAATTGATTGAACAAATCTAAACTTTCCAATGCTTTACGTACGTATAATTGGATAACATCAATCAACTCAACTTTCGACCAAACCCTTACTACTAACTAGTTTTAAACCAAATTTAAAATGACGGGTAATTCAAGGATATACTTCCCCAATCTCTGCCAGTTTCACTGCGGGTAGCAAAAGAGTTTGTACCTACGGGTATGTCGATGTGTCGAACCCTCAATTTTGCTGCCTTGATATTGATCAAGTATAATTATGCCTTAGTCATTTTAATATTAGTCTAATACTAGTGTTTTAGGATTACTTAATCCAAAATTAAAAAATAAAACCCTAGATTTTTTGTTGATATTATGAGTAGTATTCAAGTTCATTGAGGCGTATTTGGATCACTATTCAATAATATGTCAAAAATGGGGTAAATTGAAATTATCATTGAAAACCGATTTAAAGTGAGGCGAACCAGAGTCATATTGACTTTTACTACCATTTTATTATTGGGGTTGCAAACTTTTGTCTTTGCCCAAAAGGAAAAGGATAAGGGGAAACAAACGAAGACTAAAAAAGGGAAGAAAGGGCTATTACTAAAAAAATTTAAACCCAATGACTCTACGCTCATTTTACAAAAGCCCAAACTCAGCTTTCCTAACCTCTATAAGCTGCGGTATTATTATAACGAAAAAGAATTAGCAGAAATCAAGCGCCTGTCAGACGAACAAGAGTGGAATGCATTATACATTGCCTTGTTCAAATATGTCAGCAAATTTGGTATTCTGAATTTCACGAAAGACATCGATTTGCTGTGGTATTTTGCTCGTGTAGCAGAGCATGAAGAAAGATGGTCAGCTGCAAAAGAAGCTTGGCGTTTAATTATTAAGCATCATAGAGGAGATTCTGAGATATCTATGAAGCACCATAATCCATCCAAGAATGTAAACTGGATGGATGTGCAAAATTATAGCTTACAAGCTGCACTCACCCATTATGATTCCCTCACAAAGTTTGAAAAAGACTTGTATGCTGATCTCGAATACTATTATAAATTGGTAGAACGCAGAAGAGCAATTGATACCCTACAGCCTCCCAAAAGTGTCTTGTTAAATATGGGAGAAATGGTAAATTCACCATCCGAAGATTATGGGATGACCATTGCGGGGATTAACGATAACATGCTATTTTTTACCTCAAACCGTGTACCCAATGCCTTGAATGCGGTTGAGTCTGATCTAAGTAATCGCGTAAATGAAGATATTTTCTATTCTATTCGAGATGAAGACGGTATTTGGGGACAGGCAGAGCCTTTGAAGGCCATTAATACGGCTTATAAAGAAGGATCTCCTTGTATGAATTCGGAAGGAAATATGATTGTATTTGCACGGTGTTTTAGTCCAGATGGCCGAGGAAATTGTGACCTGTATTATTCTACTAAAGTGTATTCTGAAAAATTACAAGATAGCGTGTGGAGTATTGCGCGTAATCTTGGCCCCAATATTAATAGCAAGTCTTGGGATTCTCAACCCTCTTTATCAAATTCGGGCGATACACTCTATTTTTCATCAGATCGGCAAGGAGGTTTCGGTGGAGCAGATATTTACTTTTCGGTCAGGGATAAAAAAAGAGGCTATTGGGGGCCTGCCAAAAACATTGGTCCCGTAATCAATACCCAACGAAATGAAGTAAGTCCACACATCCATCCCAAATATAATGTGATGTATTTTAGCTCAGATGGGCACCTAATTAATTTTGGAGGATTTGATATCTTTAAATCCTATAATGTGGCCAGAGAGTGGCTTGAACCGAAGAATATAGGTCCTTTGGTGAATGGAAAAGGCGATGAATTGTACTTTGCCATTGACTCGAAATCTGAATACCTCTTTTATGCCAAATCAGATGAGGAAGGAAACAATGGACTCGATTTGCATTCTTTTCCCTTACCCATGGAAGCCCAAGCCACCGCAGTAGTCCGTTTTTCAGGTAAATTGATAGAACCAGCCACCGGAGAGGTATTTCAAGGGATTGTTTCTGTTATTGATTTAGATGATGGGATTGAAGTGGCCCCCAAATACGTTCGTGAAGATGGTTCTTTTGAGTTTGATTTAATTGATCACAAGCGTTATTTGTTAGTGATTGAAGGCGATAACTTCTTTCGTATTGAGGAAATGTTTCAAATGGAAGGAGATGGAAGCGGAGAATTTACGCCAAAACCCATTGTTGATGATCCGCCACCAGTAGGAACGATGAGCTCATCAGAAACTGCAGAGCGGAAAACAGTTACCTTTAACTCAATAGATTTTGATGCAAATAGTGCCATCTTGAAACCCGAAATGGAGAATAACCTTCATTTGGTCATAGACTTTTTAGTAGCTCACCCCGACTATAACTTAAGAGTGATTGGTCATACCGATTCTGACGGTGATCCGGTGTCTAATATGCGACTTTCTCACGACCGAGCGGAGAGTATTCGGAAATATATCATTTCGTATGGACGTTTAGATCATAATCGAGTAAAAGCAATAGGCTTAGGCGATACTGATCCCATCATTAAAGAAGAACGAACAGCTGAAGATAAAAAATTGAATCGTAGGGTCGAATTCGAACTCTATAAGAATACGGAAGAGTAATACAAGCTGTCAATTCAACCAAATGAAACATACATGAGAATACTTGATGGAAAAGTTGCTGTAGTAACAGGAGCCGCTTCGGGCATTGGTCGTGAGTTGGCCATTCAATTGGCTCAAAAAGGGGCAATTTTAGTTATTACTGACTTTAATGCAGCGCAACTTGCGGAAACCCTGAAAGCAGTTCAAGCAATTCAACCGAGCAGTCAGTCATATGTTTTTGATGTGTCCGATAAACGCGCTTTTCAGCAATTTGCCCAAGAAGCCATCACCACCTTTAAGCATATTGATATCGTGATAAATAATGCAGGAGTTGCACTCGGAAAATATACCGTTGAGCAAGTTTCTTATGATGATTTTGAATGGATTGTGGGCATCAACCTTTGGGGAATGATTTATGGAACAAAGGAGTTTTTGACGCATTTAAAGTCCCGTCCAGAAGCTTATATCGTGAATGTTTCGAGTCTGTTTGGCTTGATCGGAGTGAAATACCAAGCTGCATATTGTACCACAAAGTTTGCGATTAGGGGATTTACAGAATCGTTAAGGCAAGAATTAGCGCATACAAATGTACGGGTGTTAGCGGTACATCCTGGTGGAATAAAGACAAATATTGCCCGCAGTGCTCGCCATCACGACCCAGTTTCGAAGACCAAAATGGCGAAAGGTTTTGATGCTGCTGCAAAAACTACGGCTGATCGGGCGGCTCAGCAGATTATAAAAGCCATGCAGCAAAAACAAGAGCGTTTATTGATTGGAAAAGACGCGAAGTTTATGGAAAAAATAGTGCGCTTGTTTCCAAAAGGCTATGATTGGGTCGTTCAAAAAATGGCAGGGAAATAGTTAAGACTTTGTAATACAGTTACTTAATGATTAGTTCTTTTCCGATTATCAAAAAAATGTAGATTAATTAGTGAAAAAGATTAAATTCGAGGCCTAGAATAACAAAAGAAGAATGATGAACTGGACTAAAGTGTGGATGGGTGTTTTTTTTTCCTTTTACACCTTTCACGTTTCCGCTCAAGTTGGCGCTGCTACTGCCAATGTCACGCAAAAAAGAAGTCCTCTTCCTGAGGCTTATTGGCTTTACAAGCAGTTAGATTCAATTGTTGGGGTGCCTGAGAATTTGCGATGGTCTACGGAATACTGCACGCATTTTGATCGCCAAATGACGAATGGAATACCTCAACAATACGTGGATCATTGCAAAGATGAATACATTCAATTGAATGATGAATTAGCAATACCTGCCATTTATTTGCAAAAAGAGCCATACTATGCCATTTGGGATTCTAAAAACTTAGCATCTTACAATTATGATATTCGGAATTTTAATGATACCCTACCTTTTAAGTTGTACGATGAAAAGAAAGATGAACACTGGCATGCCCCACTAAAAAATACCAAGATTAATTCCAAATATGGCATGCGCAGAGGGCGTTGGCACCATGGAACAGATTTGGATGTAGAGATTGGAGATCCAGTTTATGCAGCATTTGATGGAGTGGTACGCATGGCAAAATACAATCGAGGCGGATACGGCTATTATGTGATGATTCGCCACAAAAATGGGATGGAGACCTTGTATGGCCATTTAAAAACCTACTATGTGCAAGAAGGTACCATTGTAAAAGCAGGTGATGTGATTGGCGAAGGGGGTAATACAGGAAGAAGTACAGGGCCTCATTTACACTTTGAAGTGCGTTATAGCGGGCATTCAATTAATCCAATCCACCTATTTGATTTCAAGAAGGATAAATTGCTTCAGCAAGAGTTTATCTTAACGCGCGCTCATTTTGACGACTATATCGAAAGCCTGAAAGCACAATATTGCCGTGTTCGCAAAGGCGATTACTTGGGTAAAATTGCTCGCAGATATGGCACCACGGTTCGCCGACTGTGTAAACTCAATGGCATTAACCGACGGACAATTCTTCGCATCGGAAGGAGACTAAGGTATCGGTAATTCAGCGACTAAATCAGAATAATTACTGGAGTTACAAACCAATATTCGTTTTCTCTTGCAGCAAGGTCGCATTAATTGCTTTTAACTCTTGCTTTAATTCATCTTTTAGGAAAGGACGTTCACTTTCTTCACTTGCTTTAATCGCCTGAATTAATTCATTTAATCGCTTGAGGCGAAGCAATTTAATGGATGGTTTTAGCATGTGATAACTTGCTGAGAATTCAGCTAAGGTATTGTTCTTAAATAGGTTATCTAATGAATCTTCAAAGGATTTAAAATCTTCGTAGGTCACGGTAATAAGTTCACTATACTCTTCTACATCATCTCCCATGATAGATCGGAACGGTTCTAAATCAATGACCGTTTTATTTGCTTGTTCATCGTGTAGTTTATGATCATGGGTTTTATTGGTCGTGTATTCGATAATGGTATCGTAAAGGTTTTGAGGTTCGAATGGCTTCAGTACAAAATCATCCATTCCCGCTGAGTGGGCAGCATCGCGTTCTTCTTTTAAGGTAGAAGCCGTCAGTGCAATGATGGGTAAAGTACGAAAATAGCTATCGGGAAGTTTACGAAGCGCTTTAGTAGCCTGATAACCATCCATTTCTGGCATTTGAATATCCATCAGAACGATATCGTATTCTTTTTTCTTTGCTTTTTCAATGGCAATGATTCCATTTTCGGCAAATTCAAAATTGGCATTCCATTTTGAAAGTACCTTTTTCATAAGTACCTGATTAATCTTATTATCTTCTGCGACAAGAATAGTTAAATGGCTTAAATCATACACTTGATTGGAGGGATTTGGTTTATGTTTTTCTTGATGACGGGTTCCGAGCTTTAAAGGAATAATAAAAGAAAATGTTGAACCCTGATGTTCTGCACTTTCTACTTTAATACTTCCGCCTAACAGTTCGACTAAGCGTTTGGAAATGGCTAATCCAAGCCCTGTACCTCCATACTTACGGGTAGTATCTGTTGAAGCTTGCGTGAAATGTTCAAATACTGTGTTGAGTTTATCTTGTGGAATGCCGATTCCTGTATCTGAAACTGCAAACTCCAAATGAATGGTATCTAGTTCTTGCTTAATGAACTTGACCCTTAAACCAATGCTCCCTTTTTCGGTAAATTTGAGGGCATTGCTTAGGAGATTATTGATAATTTGTGCAATGCGCGTAGGATCGCCAATAAGGTTTTCAGGAATGTCTTTAGGGATATGGAACTGATAATCAAGCCATTTCTCTTCAGCCTTAGGCTGATGAGCTTTATAAATTCCTTTCATCACCTCTTCTAAATTAAAATCAACAGATTCTAATTCAATTTTGCCCGATTCAATTTTAGAGAGATCTAAGATATCACTAATAATGGAGAGCAAATTATTGGCTGAAAACATTAAAATATTCAGATTTTCTTTTTGTTCTTCGTCCAAGTCCGATTGCCGAAGTAAATGACTCATGCCAATAATTGCATTCAGCGGCGTACGAATTTCATGACTCATGGTAGACAAGAAAAGCTCTTTGGCCTTTGATGCTTGTTCGGCATTTTCTTTTGCTGTTTTGAGTTCTAAGGTTCGTTCTTCAATGCGTTGTTCTAATTCTTCATTAACTTTTTGCAAGCTGTCTACTAAGCCTTGGTTGTCTTTTCGGAGCTGGAAGGTCTCCAATGCTTTACCAAGGGTAATGCGCATCTCTTGCTTATTCCAAGGCTTCAAAATGTATCGGAAAATGCCACAACGGTTTAATGCACGCAGAATATCTTTTACATCTGAATAACCGGTAAGAATAATCTTAACAACATCTGGATAATCAGGAGTGATGGTTTCTAAAAATTCCACTCCAGTCATCTTTGGCATTTTTTGATCCGTTACAATCAAATGGATATCATTATTTTCAAGCAGTTTGATTCCTTCTGCACCAGATTGGGCTGTAAATACTTTATATTCCCTTCTAAAGGCAGCTTGAAACACACGCAAATTAGCCTCCTCGTCATCAACATAAAGTATATTGTACGGAGTGTTATTTGAATTTAATGGTATAATTCGAGTGTTTTCTGCTTGCATATCGTGCGTTCTTATGCCTAAATGGTTGACTTAGTTTGGAAAGTATTTGCTTTTCGAAAAAACAAAATCAAGACTCAGAACAGAAAGTTACTTCATTAAGTTCTTGACTCAAAGTAAAGCCTGAATTAATATAGGAAAACAGGCATTACAATATTAACAAATATTAGACGATTTTACAGATGCTTATTTTAGTTAAGTAACTACTTAAATGAGCAAAAGTTAATTTAATTCTTTAATAAATGCACCGCTATCCGCAATGTTATGGATTTGAATTGAAGTAGATTGTTGAGGTTTGGTTTTCAATAGCTTCCTAACATGGCTTGCTCGGTTAGTAGCATCAAAAATGATACACTTTGCATGAATATCAGCCAACGCTTCCCAAGATTTGAGGGCATTATTACTGCATATCAGGTAATCGACTCGAAGCGCTAAGTCCTTACAAGCTTCCCGATAATATAGAATGCGCTTATTATTCCAAATGATGAGTTTGTTATGTAGTATATCTTGAATAACCATTTCCTCATTCTCAATTTTCCCATTCCAATCAAACCAGTATACTTGATTAACTCCAATTTCCCACAAATGGTTTTTAATATGAAAATCAAGTTTGCTTTCTTGAGCAAGTAGACTAGAATCGGCTAAAAAGCGTACGGTGCCACCATCAATTAAGCTGAGGTTTGCATGTTTATTAATGTGATAAACCACCAAGCTTTTTTGTTGGGCTTGTTGATAGCTTTCATGACTTTGCATGGCGATAAGGAGGAATAACGTGCAGCCAATGCAATAAAAATAAATCAATCGTTTTTTGATCAAGAATAAAATAACAGCCAAAACTACGGCATAAACCAACCACGTTTCTATAATAGAGATGTCGATTCGCTCAATAAGCGCATGAGGTAGATGCTGGATTTGTTGAATCACCTGATTTAACGCCCAAATCAGCCAATTTAATAGGTTACCAATGAGCGCGCCAAGCCATTCGTGAAAGCTCCCAAGAACTAATAAACCTATGCCAAGGTATAAGATTAGACTGGCAACGGGAATGACAAAAAAATTAGCTAACCAGAAATAAGTAGGAAACTGATGAAAGTACAGTAAGCCGATGGGAAAAGTAGCAAGCTGTGCGGCTATAGATACTGCTGTAAGCTCCCACAATGAAGAAAAAATGCGCTGTTTGAAGTGAAACCAGTTGGCGATATATGGTTGGAGAAAAACGATGCCAAAAACTGCTGCATAAGATAATTGAAAACCAACTCCCATAATGAGGTAAGGATTCCAACACAATAAAGCAAAAGCAGATAAGGAAAGCGTATTGTAGATATTGGTTTGTTTATCAATATTTTGGGCAATGATGATTAATGAGAACATGCTGACCGCTCGAAGTACAGAAGCAGAAAAACCGGTGAGCATGGCGTAAGACCACAACAAAGTGAGACTTAGAAATACATTGACCAATCTTCCCCACTTTTGTCGTTTTAACTGCTTAAAGAGTAGTCCAAATAGTTGGAAGATAATCCCGACATGTAAACCAGAAACGGCTAATACATGCATAGCTCCAGCACTGGCATAAGCCGATTTGATGGAGTCATCTAAATGATCTTTAACTCCTAAAATTAAAGCAGTTGCAATGCTATACGATTGTTGATCGGTTAAATATTTTTGGAGAATATGATCGGCCCATTGCCGAGCCTTAAATCCATAAAAGAGGAAACGGTTAGGAGTTGAATGATTTACAAATTGGTAATCAGTTACTCGCAGAAAGTGTTGGTGGTAAATATTTTGATAGGCTAGGTAAGCTTGATAATCAAATGCGGCGGGATTAGCAGGCGCTTTGACTCGTTTCGGATGCCCTCGAATCATTAAAATATCGCCATATTTGGGATGATAGGTAGTATCTTGATTCGAAAGGTAAAGTAATACTTTTCCAGAAGCAGGTACCCAAGTGGAGTCTTTATAGATTGCCTCAACTGCTAAGGTCGTTTTCTTGCTCTTACTTTTTTGCTGTGTTTCGGAGATGAGTTGCCCTTTGTAATACTGAATTTCACCTTGATGGATAATGTGATTTTCCTGCTTTTGGGCAGTGCGAATCTCAACGAGGCCATAACCGCACAAGAACAAGAATGCAAATCCTGTAATCCCAAAGGTAAAGGAATAAGATCGCTTGAATTTTTTGCTGCTAAATTGATGGAGCAAAAAATAAAGAATGCCTACCATTACACCAATCCAACACGCATTTGGAATAGGTAATGGGCTGTGTATATGGTAAAGTATTCCTAGTATTAAAAAGAAGGTTAAACGGATAAAAGGAATGTGGTTCCAAGTGATGTTTTTTAAGGATGGTTTCATGGCACTGTGCGATTAAAGTCTTGCTTTATCTTATAGTGTCAGAAGGGAGGTTAAGGTAAACAATTTTGTCAGTTTTTTTAACACATGAAGGCGTGGGAAATGGTGAAAAGGAGTTCAAAAATTTGATCGTTTCAAGAAAGGTTTAGTGCTTTGAGGATGAACACCTGTTGGATTCATGAGGTAGAAATAGGCTATGACAGTAAAAGTGAGTGGCAAAAATGCAGGAAAAACGGATTTTATTTTACAATTTTTTTATCTTGAAACTCATTGATTTACTGTGATATACGATCAAAAAAAATAAATAAATTAGATTTCAAGTGATTTTTCTGCGAAGTATTCAAACACATTTTCTTTTCTAATAGTTTATTTCATAGATTTGCAGTCGGAAAATTATGCACATTCTAAATTCCAGATTTGGTAATGTCAAATACAATCAAGCTTAAACGAGGTTTTGAAATTAACCTCGCAGGGAAAGCGGAGAAGAAAATAGCCGAAGCTCATCCCAAAACATTTGCCGTCAAACCAACAGATTTTGTTGGAATGGTTCGACCAAAAGTGGTTGTTCAGGTAGGTGATGTGGTAAAAGCCGGTACGCCCGTCCTCTTCGACAAAAAAATGGAAGGTGTGATGTTTACATCACCAGTAAGCGGTGAAGTAGTAGAAATCAACCGTGGGGCGAAAAGAAAATTGCTTGAAGTCGTGATCTTAGCGGATTCACACATTGAGCATGAGACTTTCAAACAGTATACGGTTTCTGAGATCGCTAGTTTATCTCGGGAAGATGCTGTGGAAACAATGATGTCCGCTGGTGTTTGGCCTCAACTGATCCAAAGACCTTACGGAGTTATTGCCAATCCAGAAGACTCACCCAAATCCATCTTCATTTCCACCTTCGATTCTGGGCCATTAGCGCCAGATTACGATACGCTCTTTAACGGTCAGGATAAATACTTCCAAACTGGAATTGATATTTTGAATAAGTTCACGAAAGGTTCTATTCATATCAATGTAAATAGCCAAGCGGAAGTATCGACAGTATTTGCCAATGCGAAAAACACGCAGGTAAATAAATTCTCAGGTCCTCATCCTGCTGGAAATGTTGGTGTTCAAATTCATCATGTTGATCCAATTGGTAAAGGAGATGTTGTTTGGACGATCAATCCTTATGGTGTCATCCAAATTGGTAAATTATTCTTAGAAGGAATTTATGATGCTTCTAAAATTGTAGCAGTAGCTGGTTCAGAAGTATCAAAGCCTCAATATTACAAGACTCATATGGGAGCTAAAGTAAATAGCTTCTTAGATGGAAACTTGAAACAGGAAAATGTTCGAGTAATTTCAGGAAATGTCTTGACAGGCGAAGGAATTAGTAAAGATGGGTATTTAGGTTATTACGATCATTTATTATCCGTAATACCTGAAGGAGATCAACCGCGTTTCTTCGCAACTGACGGTTGGTTAGCTCCTACTAGTCGATTAAGTTTTCACCGTGCATTCGGTTTGTTTTCATTCTTGAATCCTAAAAAGGAACAAGTGTTAGATACAAACATGAATGGAGAGGAAAGAGCTTTCGTAATGTCTGGAGTATTTGAAAAAGTAATTCCAATGGATATTCTTCCTACATTTTTATTCAAAGCCATTATGGCAGAAGATTATGATGAGATGGAAGCATTAGGGATTTATGAGTTAGTTGAAGAAGATATTGCACTGTGTGAGTTTATAGATGTCTCTAAACACAATTTACAGGAATTACTTCGAAAAGGGATCAACTTGCTCAAAGACGGATAATAAGGTAGGAATTAGTTAATCAAGATAATCTGATTGTATAAATGAAATTTTTACATAAAATACTCGAAAAGCAACGACCTCTTTTTTCGAAAGGGGGCAAGTTCGAGAAGTTTTATTACCTCTTTGAAGCTGGCGAAACATTTCTTTTTACGCCAGATACAGTAACTTCTACAAGAGGTGTTCAGGTGCGAGATGCCATCGACCTGAAACGGATGATGATGACTGTAGTACTTGCCTTAGTACCTTGTTTGATCTATGGCATTTGGAATACAGGTTATCAATTTCATGTTGCCACAGGCGCAGCTCCTGAATTAATGGATCAAATCTTAATCGGTTTACGCTTTGTATTACCCATAGTTTTAGTTTCTTATGCTGCTGGTGGTTTGATTGAAGCCATATTTGCAGTTTGGAGAAAACACCCCATTAATGAAGGTTTCTTAGTAACGGGTATGTTAATTCCGTTAGTAGTACCGCCTACCATCCCATTGTGGCAAGTAGCACTCGCAGCCATATTTGCTGTATTAATTGCAAAGGAAGTATTTGGCGGAACAGGAATGAACATCTTGAATGTAGCATTAACTGCACGTGCCTTTCTTTATTTTGGCTATCCAGGAGAAATTTCTGGTTCAAAAGTATGGACGTATGTAGGAGAAAAAGAGGTAATGGCAGATGGTACAGAAATATTCAAACACCCATTTACAGGTGAAACACTAAGTATGGTAGATGGTTTTACTGGAGAAACCATATTAGCAATGGCGGCAGAAGCTTCCAAAGGAGGAATGAAGGTCGTTGATAAACTGGATGCTGCATCTTCAGCTTTAGCTGCTGGATATTGGGATACGATGAACATGTTTATGGGAAGTATTCCTGGTTCAATTGGTGAAACCTCTGTGTTAATGTGTTTGATTGGTGCAGCTATATTGATCTTTACTGGAGTAGGTAGCTGGAAAATCATTGTAAGTGTATTTGCTGGAACATATGGAACAGGTTTATTGTTAAATGGACTGAATGCATGGTTAGGCGTTAATGAATACATGGCAATGGCTCCCGAAATTCATGTCTTTGCTGGAGGTTTGGCGTTTGCTGCTGTATTTATGGCCACTGATCCTGTTACGGCTACACAAACAGAAACGGGTAAGTGGATTTATGGATTCTTGATTGGGTTCTTGACCGTAATCATACGAGTAGCAAATCCGGCATTCCCTGAAGGTGCGATGCTTGCAGTTTTACTGATGAACGTATTTGCGCCACTTATAGATTTTTATGTAGTTAAAGCTAACAAAAAAAGGAGGTTACAACGTGCAACAGTCTAACGGATATATCATCGGTTTTGCAGCAGTAATGACCATCGTGCTAGGTGGCTTATTGGCTGGAGCAGCAATGGCTTTGAAACCAGCTCAACAAAAGGCAAAAGCCTTGGATACGAAAAAGCAAATCTTGAGTGCGGTAATGCCTACAAAGGGAGTTGACAAAACGTATTTAGAAGGTGTCTATAACGCTCAAATCAAGTCGTTTGTATTAGACTTTGAAGGAAATGAGGTGAAAAAAGATGATGAGGGGAACGATTTGATTGCAGAGAAAGTAAATATTAGAAAAGAGTCAAAGAAAGACGAAAATCAGCGATTTTATCCTGTATATTTATTCTATGAAGAAGGGAATACATCAACTCCTGTAGCTTATATCATTCCAATCTATGGAAAAGGCTTATGGGATGACATTTGGGGATATTTAGCTGTAAAACCAGATTTTAATACAATTCGTGGAGTTTCTTTTGATCATAAAAGTGAAACGCCTGGTTTGGGAGCTCGAATTACCGAAGTTGCGGTTCAAGAAAGGTACAAAGACCAGAAGCTATTTGATGAAGGAGGGCAATTGGTATCCGTGCGTATGCTCAAAGGGGAAAATAATCAGAACCTGAACGAGCATCAAGTAGATGGTATGTCAGGTGCAACGATTACGGCTAATGGCGTAAACAAGATGATCAAAGAATATGTATCTTGTTACGAGGTGTATTTCTCTAAAATGAGAAAGGCATCCTAAAAAACACTTTAAATATATCTCATCATTCTCAACTCATAGAATTATGGCAGAAGTTGCAGAAGCACAAGTAAAAGCAAGTTCGGAAGCGTTACTTTCGAAAAGAAGAAAGAAGATAGTTGCAGATCCATTAGATGATGACAACCCTGTAACCATTCAGGTATTGGGGATATGTTCTGCACTCGCGGTTACTGTTAAAATGGAGCCTACCATTGTGATGGCTATAGCAGTAGTGTTTGTATGTGTATTCGCTAACCTAACTATCTCGCTTATTCGGAACTTAATTCCACAACGTATCCGAATTATTGTAATGTTGGGTATTGTGGCAACCTTGGTGGCTTTAGTAGATCAAGTGTTAAAAGCTTATTTATATGATGTATCCAAGGTAGTAGGTGTATATGTCGGTCTGATTATTACTAATTGCATCATTATGGGACGTTTGGAAGCCTTTGCAATGGCTAATAAACCTTACGACTCTATACTTGATGGCTTGGGTAGTGGTTTAGGCTATGCTTGGGTAATCTTATTAGTTGCTTTCTTTAGAGAGTTCTTTGGTGCTGGATCAATTGTAATTTTTGATACTACACTTTGGGATTTTGCTTGGCTTGGTATCGATTTCCCTAATAATGGTTTAATGGTATCGCCTGTTGGTGCATTTATTCTCTTAGGGCTAATTATTTGGGTACAACGGGCCCGAAATGGTTACGTAGAACACAACTAATTTAAATAGGTTTTCGAATCGGACGGTTTTGCCGTCCAATTAAGATAAATATTATGGATTTATTCAACTTAGCGATTAAGTCAATCTTTGTTGAGAATATGGTATTTGCCTACTTCTTAGGTATGTGTTCTTACTTGGCTGTATCCAAAAAAGTATCAACCGCACTAGGTCTAGGACTTGCTGTTGTATTTGTATTAACCATTACTGTGCCTGTAAACTGGTTATTACAAGAGTACATCTTAAAAGAAGGAGCGTTATCTGCTTGGTTAGGTGCTGAGTTTAAAACAGTTGATTTGGGCTTCTTACAGTTTATCATGTTTATTGCGGTAATTGCCTCTATGGTACAGTTAGTAGAGATGGTTATTGAAAAGGTATCTCCTACTTTGTATGGGTCATTAGGTATCTTCTTACCACTGATTGCGGTAAACTGTGCGATCTTAGGTTCTGCCTTCTTTATGGTAACGAAAGAATTGAACTTGGTAGAGGCTACTGTGTACGGATTTAGCTCAGGAATTGGTTGGTTACTAGCAATTATTGCATTAGCAGCTATTCGAGAGAAAATGAAATATTCAAATGTTCCTGCTCCATTGAAAGGTTTAGGGATTACCATGATTATTACAGGACTTATGGGAATTGCCTTCATGTCATTCATGGGCATCGAGCTATAAGAAATTAAGTATATACCAAAGACCTATGCATTGTACAGATACAAAACGAGAGACATTATATATTAAAGATGATAATGAATGGTCAAAAGAAAATTCTAAAGAAAAAT
>JBMYQA010000068.1:0-24204 GCA_049600855.1 Flammeovirgaceae bacterium
TTCAAAAGAGACACAAGCAAAGGCAAGCTGACTTAGATAGGTATAAACCTAAAATTTAAAGTGACAAAGTAGTATTAGTCGGTTTCCTCAAAACAAATTACTAGCAGATGAGTTCGGTATACTAAAAGGTTTAAGAATTAAGCAATGAGCCAGCGATTAAATCAGTTAATTGAATTCTTAGAAAAAGAACCTAATGATCCATTTTTGCTCTATGCGATTGCCATGGAGTATGCGAATACAGATCAAGAGCAGAAAGCAGTTGAGTATTATGATCGCTTATTGAAGGAGCATAGTAGTTATTTGCCGACTTATTATCATGCCGCCCATTTTTTTGCTGAACTGGATCAGGTAGAGCGTGCAAAGGAAGTATTTGAAGCTGGAATTGCATTAGCGAAGCTTCAGAAGGAAGAAAAGACATTAAGAGAACTCCAAAATGCCTTTAATAATTTCTTATTTGAACTGGATGATGAATGGTGAAAGTATGCATCTATTTTCCCCACTGCTCCAATAACTGCTGTGCTTCTATCTGGTAAACGTTCATCGCACTTGCAATATCGTTCAATTGGGTAATTGCTTTTTCATCTTTACCACCTTTCAGGTAAGTCATGGCTAAATACCACTTGGCGTCTTGGATGTATTGCCCATTAGATCCATTTAATACTTTATTAAAGTATTCTTCTGCCTTAGGAATATCATCTTGATTTAGTGCGCAATTGCCTAAAAGCAGATAGGCGGTACTCAACTGTTCTTTTTCCCCTACAGAAGCAGTTCCAGAGTTGGTACTACTCCCATCATCTTTTTTTTCAATGTTACTGATTAAAGTAATCAGATGCTTTTCTGCATCAGCATAATTACCTTGATTGTACTGATTGATAGCAGCCTGATAGGTGGCTTCTCCATCTTGTTCTCCTCGAAGCATGCTTGAGGTATATGGTGCATAATAAGCTGCATATAGAGATTGATTATCTGTTTCAGTAGGACTCAATACGAATGTGATAACTAAGATGAGCGTAACTGCTGCTGCAACTGCTAATGCGATGCGTTGGAGGGTAATAATTCGAGTTGGTTCTTTCTTTTTATGACTTAACTTTAACTTGGGTTGTACAACTTCATCAAATAAGCCCTGCATCTTACCCTTCATTTCCATGCGTTCATCTGCTTTGAGCATTGCTTTCATAGCCTGTAGTCGCATGAACTCTTTCCGAAATTTTGCGTCTGTTTTGAGTCGGTCTTTAAGCTCAGCAATTTCATGCTCAGAGGCCAACCCATCAATATATTTGTGTGCTAAATCCATGTCATTCCTTTTTACTTATTATTCTACGTTCATGTTTGGTTCGTGTTGTGCAATTGCCTCGCGCCATTTTTTCATGCAACGAGATTTTGCTGTTTTTGCTACGTTTTGATTTGCAAAACCTAATTTTGTAGTAACTTGGGTAATTGATAGTCTCTGTATGTAAAAATAACGTAAAAGTTCTCGGCATTTGTCCCCCAACTCATTTAAGGTTTCATAACAAATATCAATCAAATCTTTGCCTTGTTCATCATTGTAATCCAAATCAAATGGTTCTTCCTCAATAGTTTCATAAAAATGATATTTGATTGCTTCTTTGTGGTTGAGTAGGCGATATTGTTTTCGCTTTTCTGAAAGTTGCATATTTACGCAGGTAGTGTAAAGGTAGTTACGTAAATTGGCTTCAGTTGATATGGTTACTTTATTGGCCATAACCTTATCGCGGAAGTTGAGTATGGCTTCTATAAAAACGTCTTTTGCCTCTTCTAACGTGCAGTGTGTACGTAACTTTAAATTATCTACACAATAAGCTCCATATTCTTCAAAAATGAACTGGATAGCTTGGCTTTCACCACGTCTAAAAGATTCGATCAGTTCGTCTAAAATCATGCCCTTCTATATATATAATGTTTGGGGGATATAAAAGTAAACAAAGTTTTTGATTTTATTTTTGCATACTTCTGAGTTTTTGTTGCAATGGGTTGACTTTCAGTGTTTTTAACTTGTAGTTAAAGTTTTGTGGTATATCTTGTTACGCAAGATACAACTATAATAAATAGTTGGGTGAATTTTAGCAAAAAATAACCCATAATATAAAATAACCCATCAATATGAGGTTGATAACCCGACTTGATGAGTTGGCTTAGCGGTTATGTTAAACAGCTTCAATGAAATAATATACTTAATATTTATCTTTTATTTACCAAACGATGTAAATTTCTTCATAAGTCCTTCTGCAAACCGATGCATCATTAAAATTTCTTGAATACTAGCAAAGCGTAAGTTCTTAATAAGAAGTAATGAATCACCATTGCTTTCTATATGATACTGTTCATGTGCTAATAAGTACGCAATTACATCTGCATGAAATAGCTCTTTGATTTTTTCCTGATCGATGCCCCTGAGCGTGTATTTTTTGTGGAACTCTTTTGCCTTGGGTAAATGAATTTCTTTAGCTTCTACATTAGTATCTAAAAAGAGGTTGTTTTCTAAAATAAATACAGGAAGCGGGTCTTTGACGAAGATCGTACATAGAGTTGTATGGTAAACCGCTCCTAATAACAAGGCACCTTCATTAAATGTAAGGTCACTTATAGTCCAATGAACATGGATGAGCTGGTTGAACTTTCCAGTGATTGTATTCGAAGCATATTCAATTGGACGAGTTTTAAAAAATGGATATTGACGATAAGATGAGGTATCCCAAGTCACTTGAGGGGTAAAGCGCCAGCGATTGGCTTTAGTAACTTCTAAGATTCTTTTTTGACGTTGAGTAAGCCGTGTAGCTGTGGCTGGTGCTAACGTAGGTAATACATGAAGTGAGTTTGGGTGAGCTGAACTGGTGCTATGTTTGCCCAAACCAACAATATCAAAAACCCCTCCTTTCGCTTCATAATCTTCTGAAAAATCATGAATGTATTCCAGTACAGTATGATCTACCAAACGAGCATGTGCTAATCCGATCACAATGTGTTGCTGTGGAGGAATATTTTCTAGCTTCTTTTTAATTCCGAGTAGATTAAAAAAGTTACTGATCCCTTTAACTTCGATGTAAACTCGGTTTTCAGGCTCCTGATTGATTTTAATAATTGGCTTCAGGAGTAATTGCAAAAAGGGTTTAGGAGCTATGCCCAGCTTAATGAAATGGATAAAGAGGGTGAATAGGACGCCTGCAAAAATGCCCCAAAGGATACCGCTAATTAAGGTAGTAACAATTGTAAGTATTAAAATTAATGCTTGTTCCACTCCTTTTTTATAAGTATCCGAAAAGACTTTAGGAGAGGCTAGTTTATAACCTGTATAAACTAATATAGCAGCTAATGCCGCCATTGGAACGTGTTGAATGGCTTTTTCAAAGAATAAGACCAATAGGAGTAAGATAATGCTGTGGTAAAAGTTTGACCATTTGGTTTTCGCCCCATTTTGTACATTTACTGAACTGCGTGCAATCACGGTGATGATGGGTAAACCTCCAATACAGCCCGAACATGCTGAAGCCAATCCTACGCCAATAAGGTCTTTATTCAAATGGGTTTTTCTTCGATAAGGATCTAACTTATCCACAGCTTTGGAAATCAATAGGGTTTCAATGGATGAAATGAGTGCAATGGTAATTGCTAATGCCCAAAATTTTACTTCGCTAATCTTATCAAAACTTGGGAACACGATGCTTTCAAGTGGGTTATCGGGAATTTGAATCAATAAGTGTTTGCCTAATTGAAAGGGATATTCAAAAATTTCAATGACATGATCTTGATGTAATCGAAATAAGAATACGAGAGGAATGGCAAAGATCAGTACCCAAACAGGAGCTGGAATGAAATGAATGAGTCTGAATTTTATGCTGGAATGAAACCCGAGTACCATTAAGCTCATCAATCCGATGAGTGCAATCACTGGATTCATCGCAATGATGCTGTGAGGAATTGCCAATAAGGCATCAAAAGCGGAGTGAGGAACAACAGAAAGCTCTTGCCCGAGCACAATGTGTGCTTGTTTAGAAATGATGATGATACCGATCGCAGCAAGCATTCCATTAATTACTGCACTTGGGAATAAGTCGCCAAATTTTCCCAATTTAATCAGGCCAAATAGTGCTTGTAGGAGTCCTGCAACAACAAATACACCAAGCACATGCTGATACTGCCCATCAAAAGCCTCTACCGTAGAAATTACCACTACAATTAACCCCGCCGCAGGCCCAGTAACTGCTAAATGCCCTCCTCGGTAAAATGTGGATACAATCCCCCCAGTAATGGCTGCAATTAGCCCAGCCATTGGCGACACTTTTGAGGCCAATGCAATGCCTAAGCCTAAGGGTAAAGCAACTAGTGCAACGGTAAAAGCGGCCATAAAATCAGGCCGCCAATGCCGAATAAGCCCTTTTAAACCTGCTGAAGGAATATGATTAGGAGTATTACTTGACATGGTTGATATTTTTGATGCATGAGCAACTCACATTTTGTGGATTAATTTGTGTAAATAGCTGAAGTTATATCGGAAAATAGGAGCTTTCTCTTCGCAGTCTTTATTTAAAGCACCGTTGATATTCAAAGCTTTAACTTTACTTAGAACTCCAATATTATTAAGATTGAGATGAAGAATAGTATCGGGCCACGTTGGTCGAGTCACCGATCTCAATCAGTACAAAAGACCGAACAGACAGTCTACGCAATGAAACCTCATATAAGTTCTTTTAATTCAAAATCAAACTTTATTGCTCTTCCTGCTCTAATCACTTTCAATTTAATTCTCTTGTTAGGTTTACCATGAAATATCCGTATTAAGTCATTCAGGTCTAGCTGATTAGCGAGTGTGCCATTCACACTTATAATGTCATCTCCTCGTTTAATGCCTACTAAATCCGCAGGAGAATTTGGCCGAATGTGTGCAATATTGTAATAATTAATTCCTGGAATGGGCGTGCCTATATCTATACCACTCATATTGTAAGAAAATCGAGATTTGTAATTTCCATTCTTATAAAGGATAATTTCTTTTTGCGTATAATTCATGACAATGCGGAAGCGCCTGAGTAACTCTGACCCAATGCTACCACTTCGGTCACTACTTTTCAGTGCAATCGCAATATCATCCTCATCAGGATAGGTGACTACAGGTTGGTTAAACTGATAAGTCCCTAGTATAAATCGTTGTAAACGCCCTACATTGCCATGAATATCACCATTCAATCCTCTTCCTAAATAACTTCTAAAGCTTTTTTTAGGGATTTTTATTCGATTATCCGTGTAATCATATAAAGATAATGCATGACTCGCACCAGTATCAATCAGTAATTTTACTTTCGTTTCTAATGGAGCCGATCCTGAATCTGTTTGGTAAGCTAGTCCTTCTACATAAGGCTTATATTTCTCGATGCTAATGGGAAAACGTTGACCTTTGCGTCTGCGTTTATACTTATACCTACTTGGGTCGTGAAGGGTAAGTGATTCTTTGATGTAATCAATTTCAACGACAAAATCTTTAAAAATACTATAACCAATTAATCCGTGTATTTGCA
Organism: Flammeovirgaceae bacterium; assembly: GCA_049600855.1. Taxonomy (GTDB): domain Bacteria; phylum Bacteroidota; class Bacteroidia; order Cytophagales; family Flammeovirgaceae; genus JBMYQA01. The sequence goes on from JBMYQA010000068.1 coordinate 5,532, forward strand.
TGCCCATAGAGGTAGATAGAAAGAAAATATCTTCAAGCAATACATAAATTTCTTGATTAACTCCTTCAACACCATTTAAGGAAACCACATTTTCGGAAGAAACAATGGCAGGAATCGGCTCGCCCCCCCCAAGGCCCGTAATTTTAATGTCTCTCGCTTTGTTTAAGAAAATAGACCCTTCAAAATACAGATTAGTCATAATGGTTTTACTTACACCCGAATCTAAGATGAAATTGAGTGTATCCGAACCATTTATTTTCAGTGGTATTACCATCAAGTTATTTACTAACTTGAACGGAATAGTTATCCTTTTTCGCTTTTTTAAAAACTGAAAGCGAGTGTTTGTTTGGGCGTTTGTGTCAGAAAAAGAACATAAAGATAGAAGTATGAAAAGTGCTAGAAAGTAACCATGATGAACTAGTTTAGACATGTACTTGAAGTCAATTAATGTAAATGATAGCACTGTGTTAGTTGTCGGAATAAAATATTTAGGGAATTATGAGCTGCTTAAAACTCAAAAATTTAATCTATAAAAATCTTGTTTTTCGTCAAAAACGATTTGATGAAAGGCAATTACTGAGGTTAAATGTATAAAATATCGTTTAGATAGTTACCGATGAGCGATTAAACTTTGATAAATGGATGAGCAGTAGCTATCTGAGAAAGATGGAAGCTTTTGCCATTAATCGGTTGGCTTAGAAAGTGCTCATAAACAATTCATTGCCTGCACACTGCGCATACCTATTTTCTTTTTTTAGGATATTCAATCCCATACATTTTGGTAATGTTTTTCTTTTTCAATCTGGTGTAGTTTACTTTCATGTAGATGGGTTCCGAGGGTTTTCCTTTGGCATTTACTTTTTGCGTGGCAATTTGGTCTACCACCTCAATCCCTTTAATGACTTTACCAAAAATCGTATAGCTTCCATCTAAATGGTGTGCGCCCTTTTCATTTTGAACAATATAGAACTGAGAGCCACTAGATTTTCGCTCCTTATTTATCCGATCAGGCATTCGAGCTGCTGCAAGCATGCCTTTATCATGTTGAAATTTAGTATTAAACTCTGCATCTAAAGTATAACCAGGCCCTCCTGTACCTACCCTTCCATTGCCATTTGGCTTTGAATTAGGATCGCCTCCCTGAATCATGAAGTTATCAAGCACACGGTGAAAAGTGCAGCTATCGTAAAATCCTTCTTTGGTAAGTTTGAAGAAGTTCTCTTTGTGAATGGGCGTTTCATCAAATAAGATCAATTCTATATCACCAAATTGAGTCGAAATCGTAAAAATATAATCAAATTTGCTCTTTTTTTTGAGATTAAGTTCCTTTTGCCCAAAAGCACAAGTAATTGTTGCGCAAAAGAATAAAAGACAGATTGCGTTCTTCATGATAGTGAATTTTTATGCAAATATGATTATTGTTGTTGGCAATAAAAATAGTATTTAACACTTTTAAAACTAGGTAATAGTTGTTAATTAGCATAGAAGTAATCCAATCATTTCCTATAATAATACAATTCTTCGTATATTTGAATATGAATTACTAATTCCACTAAATGAAATATCTTTTTTCGATAGTAGTTATATTAATTTTTTCTTTCCAGTTGCACGCAGGAATTGAGATTGATAGCCTCAAAACCAAGTTAGACGAATCAAAAGGTACAGAGCGCATTGATATCTTGAATCAACTGTCTGTTTTACATCGGAATAACAATACCGAATGGGCATTGCATTATGCAAAAGAAGCCATGCGGCAATCATCGGCAAAAGGCGATAAACATCGTTTGGCGCAATCTTACATTAACGCGGGGGTGATTTTACGAAATACAGGAGGTACTGAAAAAGCGTTAGAATACTTTTTTAGCGCGGCAGAACTGGCATCTGATTTAGACAGTACTTTATTGAAGGCAGATGCCTTACATAAAATTAGCGTAGCTTACTTACTTGTTAGGGATTTTGATGAAGCATTGAAGTTTGGAAAAGAGGAAGAAATCATCTGGCGGGAGTTGAAGAATGAACATGGTTTAGCGAGTGCGCTTAACTCAATTGGTTTAATCTATCTGAATACGGGAAGGTATGATGAAGCTAATAGCTTTTTAATTCAAGCCTTAGAGCTAGCGGAAAAATCAGGTGATAAAGCCTTAATTTATAAGCCCCTGCTCAATTTAGGCGATTTGTTTTTGTATAAGAAAGATCCTGATCGGGCGTTAGATTATATCAATAAAAGTGCTGCAATTTGTGAAGAACTGAACGATAAATATGGCATTGCCATCACCCTATTGAAGAAAGGAGAAGCTTATCATTTACAGAATAAGTACGAAGAAGCAATTGAAGCTGCATTGGCGGCTAATCGTCAGGCAAATGAATTGCATTCGCTTTCACTGGTGCGAAATACCTACCGAACATTGGCGATGGTGTATGAATCTGCGGGGAAATATAAGAAAGCGTTAGATTATGATCGACTGTACATCTCTACCGAAGATAGCATGCTGAGTGAAGTTACGCGTAGAGAAATTGCACAGTTAGAAGCACGCTACGAAGTAGAAGAAAAACAACGAGAGATTGATCGTATGCTGAAAGAGGCCACTTACAGTAAAATGCGTGTGATGTCTCTCATTGGCTTTATCGTGCTTTTTGCAGTGTTAGCGGTTGTGTTTATCAGTAGGCAGCAATTGAAACAGCGAGCCAAGTATGAAATTGTGACTCGTAATGATGAAATCAATAGGCAAAGTGAAGAGTTAGTGGAGCAAAAGGAGATTATTGAACGGAAAAGTAGAGAGCTAGATAAAACGGTAAATTATGCGAAGTTTATCCAAAATACAGTGATGCATATTAATCCGAGCTTTCTGAATATTTTTACGGATTATTTTGCGTTTAATCAGCCGAAAGACGAAGCGAGTGGGGATTTTTGTTGGTTTGCCCATAAAAGTGACAGTATCGTAATTGCGATTGGTGATTGTACTGGCCATGGCGTGGAGGGAGCTTTTAATACCGTCATTGGAAATTCATTGCTTACCCAAATCGTGAGTGAAAATCAATACCGTACTCCTGCTGATATTTTAAAAGAACTCGATAAAAAGCTATCTGGCATTTCTGATCCGAACTCAGATTTAGAGCATATTTTTAGGCCAAATATGAAATTGGCTATTTGCAGCATTAACATTAATAATAAGCGGATGGTATATGCTGGTGCCAAAATTCCGCTTTACCTCATGAGTGGAGGCAAATTGAAAATTGTGGAAGCGGACCCTTGGGCAATTGCTGGCTATGATGATGATGTCGTTTCGGGTAAAGCTTTTAACAACCGAATCATTAATTTGAAGAAAGGCGATAAATTGCTATTCTTTACTGATGGGTTTCAACGTCAATTAGGAGGAACATATTATGAGGATTACTCAATAGAGCAACAGAATGAACTGGTAAATACCATTAAAGGATTAGGATTGCCTTTACAGAAAGAAGAGGTCATTAAGCAGTTTGAGTCGTGGAAAGGAGATAACGAACAAACAGATGATGTGACCATCTTTGGATTAGAAATTTAGAATTTAAGGATGTGATTATATTGATTATAAAAAATGCACTGAATTCACAATTCAGCGCATTTTTTATGCTTAGTGAGCTGCTTAATGAGGTGGACTGTCTTTAGGTACAGCCATTAAAATGGCAATTCATCTTCGCCAGCTTCAGAAAAAGACATGCCAGAAATATCATCACTTCCTCCTGTTGTTGAAGCACTTGAACCTGTAGCAGCTGGTGTTTGCTTAATCACATTGGCACCATCTATTCTCCAAGCCTCTAAGTTGGTGAAATAGGTAGTTCGCCCATCCTTGGTGTAAGGACGGCCTTTCAAATTAAAGCTCACATTAATTTCTTCTCCTGTAGAAAATGGATCTAATAATCCACAACGATCTTGCGTGAGTTGGAACTTCACATATTCAGGATACATTCCATTTTGAACTTCCAGCACAAATTCTCTCTTTTTAAATCGCTCGGTCACTTGCTGCGTTTCATAGATGACCTCAAGTTTCCCTTTTACTTCAAATGCCATATCAACTAGTTTTAGAATAAATCGTTAGGCAAAAATGAAGTTATTATCCCAGTTTCCAAAGTGCTTTGAGGTATTTCGTTAAAAAATGGTTAATTTGACTAAACAACTATTGTATAAACAACTGTTGTCGTTACATTTGCGTCAGGTGTTCAACTCAATAGTAGAACATATTCTAGTTAAAAGACTTAAACTTCCATTTTTAAATTCAAAGAAATGAAAAAAATCAGTTTCATCGCACTCCTATTAGTTGGAGTTGTAGCAAGTGCTTTCGCAACAGGAAATGCAAAACCAAATAAATATGTGGTAGATGCGTCTAAAAGTGCAGTTAAGTGGGTAGGAGAGAAGGTTACCGGAAAGCATGAGGGCGGTATTAGTGTTAAAAGTGGCGCGTTAGAGGTAAAAAATGGTCAGTTGAAAGGAGGGGAATTCTTGATTGATATGACTTCTATTACTTGTACAGACCTTCAAGGGGAGTGGGCTGGCAAATTGGTTGGACATTTACATTCAGATGATTTTTTCAGTACAGAAAAATTTCCGATCTCAACATTAAAAATTACAAAGGCAAAAGCTAAAGGAGATAATAACTATGAAGTGACTGCGGATTTAACCATCAAAGGCATTACAAAGCCAGTTACGTTTACCACAAGTTTTGAAGAAGCAGGAAATGCAGTAAACGCAAAAGCTACAATCAAAGTGAACCGCACGGAATATGATATTAAATACGGTTCTGCGAGCTTCTTCGATAACCTTGCAGATAAGGCGATTTCTGATGAGTTTACCATTACTGTGGACTTAACAGCTAACCCAAGCTAATTAAAATAAGTCACATATGGTTAAGCAGGTTTAATATTTTTGTATTAAACCTGTTTTTTTATGGGGTGGAAGGAGAATGTTGGGGAAACAAATCAAAATGGAGAGTGAATTGCAGCCTTGCTATACAATTTCTAATTTTTCACAGGTTTTTCTGGCTGCATCTTGCTCTGCTTTTTTCTTACTAAAACCATAGCCAAGCGCCATTCGTTTATTTTCAACTAGAATTTCAGCGGTAAACTGCCTGTTGTGCTTTTCACCCTTTTGAGAAATAATGTCAAATTGAACCGATTTCGAATTTTTTTGTGACCATTCGATCAATTTACTCTTGAAGTTAATGGTCGTTCCGACAATATCATTAAGATCGTAGTACCTTCTCAACAACTTTTTGATGATGAATTTCTTGCAGGGTTTAAAGCCACGATCTAAATAATAGGCACCAATAAAGGCTTCCATCGCATCTCCATAAAGCGACTTATGCGATAAGCTGTTTTTTCTTCTACGGGTATCGTACTCAACCAGGTGGTTTAGGCCAATTTTGATCGCAAGATGGTTTAACGCTTCTCGATTAACAATACGAGAACGGATTTCTGTGAGAAACCCTTCATTTTTGTAGGGAAATTTTTTGAATAAATATTCAGCAACAACTGCCCCTAGAATAGCATCTCCCAAATACTCTAAGCGTTCATTAGATTGCCGAATGCCTAGTGGTGATACTTTGGCTACAGAGGTGTGTTTCATGGCTAAACTGTAAAGCTCAATATTACGAGGACTGTCGCCTGTGATTTGTTTTACAGCATAAATTAGCTTACGCTCTTTCTCTGAGTATGTCTTAAAAGGATTAAACAAACTGAATATATAGCTATTTCTAGTTATGATTGCTACTTGTAATCTAATAATTGTAGCATGATCTACTTTACAATCTTCAAATGTAAAAAGATAATCAAACTTAATTCACAAATGAGCTGCAAATATTGTATTAGGAATTGAGAATGTACGGAGATTGCTTGAGATTTTTCTATTCAACTACCTGTATTGCCTCTCAAATTACCTCAAGTGGTATAAATAAGAAAAAAATATGGGGATAAAACATCCCCATATGTCAGGATTAGTCGAATTTCTTAATAAGCAGTGAACTGTTATGTCCACCAAAACCGAATGTATTGCTTAATACTGCATTTACCTCTCTTCGCTGAACCGTATTAAATGTAAAATTCAAATTAGGATCTAAAGCTTCATCATCCGTAAAGTGATTAATGGTAGGAGGAATTGCTTGTTTTGTAATAGCAAAAACGGAAGCAATTGCTTCTATTGCACCTGCAGCTCCTAATAAATGGCCTGTCATTGATTTTGTAGAGCTAATGTTTAGCTTGTAAGCATGTTCACCAAATACTTGTTGAATCGCTTTTACCTCAGCGGCATCACCTAATGGAGTAGAAGTACCATGTACATTAATGTAATCTACTTCTTCAGGTTTCATGTTTGCCTCTTTTAAGGCATCGAGCATAACATTTTTAGCACCAAGTCCTTCTGGATGAGGAGCTGTAATGTGGTGTGCATCAGCAGACATGCCTCCACCAACAATTTCAGCGTATATTTTAGCGCCACGAGCCTGCGCATGTTCTAAATCTTCTAAGATTAATGCGCCCGCACCTTCACCAAGTACAAATCCATCGCGCTCTTTATCAAATGGTCGTGAAGCTGTTTCAGGAGAATCATTTCGTTCTGATAGCGCTTTGAGTGCGTTAAATCCTCCCATACCTGCTTCAGTTACTGCGGCTTCAGAACCGCCAGTAACCATCACGTCTGCTTTTCCTAATCGAATATAGTTGTAAGCATCAATTAATGCATTGGTTGAAGAAGCACAAGCAGATACTGTTACAAAGTTAGGACCCCTAAATCCATGTCGGATGGAGATTTGACCTGCACTGATATCGGCGATCATTTTAGGAATAAAGAAAGGATTGAATTTAGGAATTTTACCTTTCTCTTGATAAGACATGACCTCTTCTTGGAAAGTAGTTAATCCTCCAATTCCTGAACCCCAAATTACGCCAACACGATCTTTATTGATGTCATCTTGATCTAAGCCTGCATCTTTCACCGCCTCATCTGAAGAAACAATAGCATATTGTGTAAAAGGATCCATTCTACGTGCCTCTCTTTTGTGTAGGAAGTCCTCTACGTTGAAACCTTTTACTTCACATGCAAATTTGGTTTTGAAATGTGTCGTGTCAAATCTTGTAATATGAGCAGCACCACTCAATCCTTTCTCTAATCCATCCCAATACTCATTAAGGGTGTTGCCTAGTGGAGTCAATGCTCCTAGTCCTGTAATAACAACTCTTCTCAGTTCCATAAAAAGAATTTATGACTTAAACGGAAACTCAAAATTTGCCGAAAGTTACCTTATATTAAACGTTCCAGCAAAAAATTAGACCTGAAAGCAATCAGATAATAATGGCTTGCAGGTCCTCTAAAAAAATGGGGAATTAGGCAATCAATCAAATTTTTGCTTACCCAATCCCCCTTAAAGAAGCAAGAAAATATTATTTGGCATTCTCTTCCAAATAAGAAATTGCTTGTCCAACGGTTGTAATCTTTTCAGCTTGATCGTCAGGGATGGAGATATTGAATTCTTTTTCGAATTCCATGATCAATTCCACAGTGTCAAGAGAATCAGCTCCCAAATCATTGGTGAAGCTAGCATCAGGAGTCACTTCTGAGTCCTCCACGCCTAACTTATCTACAATTATGTTCTTTACTTTTGCTGCAATATCTGCCATAGTAATAAAGCATTAGTTAGTTGATAAATCGAACGTGCAAATAAAGATATTTCATTATAGAAAGCCAACCTTTGCCAAGGAAAATTGCATTCAATTCATCACAAACGATTGTCAGTCACTGGTTTATGAATCACTTTTACGCTGTTTTTACGCACTTCTTAAGAGCGATTAAAGTAGAATCTTTTAAGTTTTACTACTTTTTAAAACTATTGATCGAATGAAATTTGAGGTTACTAGTTCCTTTTTGACAGGTCGCATTGCGACGGATCAAGTCGAGTTTAAGCTTGCTTAAAGTGTGAAGGGGCAATCGTTTCCAAATAAGCTTGCACTTTTTCCAACTCTTGTGGATGAAACCACTTGATTTCCTGATCTTTACGAAACCAAGTCAATTGCCTTTTGGCATAACGCCTGCTGTTTTGCTTCAATAGTTCCACAGCTTGATCCCAATCGTACTTTCCATCCCAAAAATCAAATAGCTCCTGATAACCCACCGTTTTCAATGCACTTAAATGTTTATACGGATATAAAGCTTTAGCCTCTTCTACTAAACCCATTTCTAACATCAAATCCATTCTTCGATTAATCCGATCATACAGTTCTTCACGATCCCGATTTAACCCAACTTTTATCACTTCAAATGAGCGTGTTACCTTTTTCCCTGACCGAAAGCTGCTAAATGTTTTTCCTGTACTCCGAATTACTTCAAGCGCACGGATAACACGCATATGATTTTGTTGGTCTACTTTCTGATAGTAATCAGGATCGGCTTGCGCAAGCTCTTCGAGTAGTGGCGCCAAGCCATCATGTTGATGAATTTGGTTTAAGTGTTCTCGAATGCCCGCTTTTACAGGAGGCATTTCATCAATGCCATCACAAATGGCTTTTACAAATAATCCAGATCCTCCAGTTAGTAAAGCCGTGTTTGATTTCTTAAAAATATTTTGAAGGCAAGTCAATGCGTCTTTTTCGTACTTGGCAACATTGTAATCCTCATGAATGCTGATGTGATCAATTAAGTAATGAGGCACTCCCCGAATTTCTTCAGGGCTAGGTTTAGCTGTACCTATAGCCATTTCCTTATAAAATTGCCTAGAATCAGCAGAAACTACCTCAATACCATAGCGCTGAGCCAATTGCACACAAAAATCGGTTTTACCAACTGCAGTTGGACCTACAATGACTAATACGATCTTTTTAACCAACTATTTATGAGTTTTAAGTAATTGTTGGATCAGGTTGATGTATGAGGTTTCGGCCTCAGGTTGAGAAGTACCGACTAGCTTTTCCCATGCAGCATATTTCGCTTGCCCCTTAAAATCGAAACCACCAGGTTTTTTCCCCTTTACATCTCCTTCTGTCGCTTGTTTATACAAGGCATACAATTTTAATAAATCATCGTTAGAAGGTCGTTTCGTTAATGTTTTTGATGCAGCTATTGCTTCTTGAAAAGAAAGGTTCGTATCCATGAAAAAAAATAAAAAAAGTTTAACAATTCATTTACAAAAACGTGTTGCTCAAATTTAGAAATCATTAAGGGATTTGCCCAATAAAAAAAGTTGGATCAAACCTGACCCAACTTCAATATCATTAAAAAATAGGAGTTGCCACTTAAAATTGACGCTGTAATACAATGGAATCACTAAATATACCACTGACATTGCCTGCTTTGTCTTTATACTTCACATAAACTGTACGTTCCCCATCATCCTCACCAGCTAATTTCCATTTGGTTGTAGGGGTATAAAGTTGCCATTTTGCGCCAAAAAAATGTTCTGTATTGCTAATCATTACAAATTTTGTGTCATCAGTTGTGGTTAATTGCAAGGAAACAATTTTATCTAAATGACTTGTAGATTCCGAACCTCCATCAATCACCACTTGGCAATCTTTAGGAGGGGTAAGGTCCTGAATGATTTTATCAGAAACCAAGTCGCTTTCATTACCCGCATGATCCTTGAATTTCGCATAAATGGTTTTTTCGCCGTCTGTTTCATCTAATTGATAGGTTAAGTTAGGCTCAAAAGCTTGCCATTTCGCGTCAGATAGTTTTTCATCCGTGCCAATTTTCATGAAATCGGCTCCTCTAGCAGTAAAAGTAAGATCAATGTTACGATCTTGATGGATGGTGTATTTGTCGCCATTATTGATGGTGACAGCACATAAAAAAGGGCCTTGCGTATCTACAATGATTTTGGCATTAATGGTATTGGATTCGTTTTGAGCCACATCCTTAAATCGGGCATACACAAAACGAGGGCCATCTTCTCCAGAAGCCAATTCCCATTCTTCAATTTCTTCTTTAAAAATCATCCACTTTGCGCCATAAAATGATTTAGAGTTGCTCAGCTTCATATACTTGGCACCTTTAGCTTGGATGTATATCGGTATTTTTAAGGAAGGATCGGTAAAGTACTTTTTATCGTCTACATCAAACTCTATAGAAAGGTTGGTAGGAGGCTGTGTATCTAACACGATGTCATCTGAAAAAACTTCAGACTCTTCATCAGAAGCTAGCTTATATTGTACATATACCGTCTTTTTTCCGTCACCTTCAGATAACTCCCATGAAGGAATATACTCATCGTATTCAATCCATTTTACATAGGTTAAATCGCTGTCATTTGATATTTTCATTTGTACAGCTTTCGAGTAATAAAGGTTAATCGGCACATTCGATTTTTTAGAATAGCGATTGCCCTTATCAATCTCAATTTCTTTCTTTTTAGGTTGGGCAAAAGTGGTGAATGCTGCAAGAATAATTATTAGGAAAATTGAAAGCTGCTTCATGATAACTTTTCTTTGGTGGAAATCATTGATTATCACATTGGTTTAATAAACAAAAAACAGTTAAAATATGGAAATTACAGTCAATTATTCTTATTTTTAAGGAATGATTAGACCAAAAACTCCCCGATATTCTCATCGAAACTCCGTTTGATAAGAATGATCAAACTCAACTATATCCTTGATATAATCACAAATTTTGCCAAAAAAATCTTGTAATGCTAAAAATTAACAAATCTTTATCTGAGGCTTTGTCGTAATAGATATAGAGTATAACAGCAATCAAATTAAATCTGAGAAAATGGCTCGGAGATTGCTTTAACAAAATGGTAATGGCTGAATAATTTTATTTATTTCAGTATTTTATTACTTTATTTGTGCAAGCATTGGAAATCCACGTATTTATACTAAAAGGATGATCTTAGAGGTAGAAGTACGTATCTATCACAAATTATTTTAAGCATGAAAAAAGTTTATTTACTCTCCTTATTGTGCGTGCTAAATGCTTTTTGTGCTTTTGCCCAAGAGGTAAAAGTAGGCGAGAGATATTCATTGAAAAAGCTATCGCAGGAATCGGTGCAAATTACTCAAACTCCGATGCCTCATGCACCCAAGGAAGTTGGAGATACTACTTTCACGTTGTATACCAATTCAAGTGTTGACATTAAAACCTATTTTGTACATGGTGATCAATACGACAATATCTTTAACCCAAATCCAACAGGACTATACTTAAATGGGCAACACTTTAACTATTATTGTGGATTAGAGAAATCCATCAAGCAATACTTTAGCAATATCTTAGAAATTTACGAGTTCAATTACCTCTCTAAAAACTACCTATTAATCATTAATTTTCGGGAAGATTGTATGGGAGCTGGTTGTCGATACCGTTGTTACAATTTATTTGATTTAAGTGGCAGACGAATTCGACAAATAGCCTTCTCAAGTGTATTTGAAGGAACCGATACATTTGGTGATTTTAATAGTGATGGATTGTTAGATTTCGTACGTATTGCTCCGAAGCCAAATAAAGACCATAAAAAAGGAGAACTGATTGATACCTATCTACTGACTGCATATACCATTGGAAGTCGAGCAAAAGTAAATCAACTCGTAAATGAAGATAAGTCAGCCTATTACTTATATGTTAAAGGAGATGAGATGGCAGAAAGCTTTTCAGTAATAAAGGCAGATTGGTTTTTTGAGGTAAAAGATACGAGTGGCAACGTTGCTCCATCTACTTCTTATTTTGCTCCTTACATTTCATTCGACCCATTGTTTAGGTATCTTTATAACCCAGAAGGCATACGAATAGAGAAAAATAGGTGGTCAGTACATATTAAAAACCTACAAGATTTGGAATCGGCACAAGACTTTTGTCGAGAAATGGGCAATAAAAACTTCAAAGAGGTGTATATAATGATAGACCAATATAGTAATAACATCTCTTTTCAGGTGTTATACGGAAACTTTGTAAGTAAAGAGCGTGCTCAAAAATATAATCAAGAATTAAAATCTGTTGGAATTTCAACAGTTGGGCTCGCAGATTTCATGAATGGATATTAAATTATTTTTAGAGATTCAATTTCTATTTGCATAAAACATGACTAAAATGTTTGTAAACAAATTACATCGACTGGTATGCTTAACACTGACGCTGTTAAGCTTTTCATTTGCAGCTTTGGCGCAAGAAAACGATGAGAAAATTCAGGATTTATTAGATAATGCTGAACATTTGACAATTAACAACCGAGTGGATGATGCCATCGCTGTTTATGACCAAATCATCAAGTTAGCTCCTAATAAACCTCTATCATACTACAGAAAAGGTGAATTGTTTATTACAAAAGGACGCTTTATTGATGCCATTAAAACCTTAGAGCAAGGTGTAAAGATTGAAAACCCTTCTAAAGCTACGATTACAGATAAAACAAAGGTTTCAGAGGATTACCTAAATGCTTTAGAGTTATTAGGGAACCTGTATTCTCAGTTATTCAAAGCGAAAAATGCCGTTTTCTATTATGAGTCTGCCTATAATTTAGATGATAATACGGAGAACAAGCTTCGTTATCAATTAGAGATTTTGAATATTTTGTTTGCTGTACACCGTCATCAGTTTAGCAAAAAATATTTAGATAAGGCTAAAGCGCTTCAACCTGAAAACTTTGATGTTCGATTTTTTGAAGGCTTATACTATAATGAGTTAGAGCAATATGAAGAAGCTTTACCCATTTTAGAAAAATTGATTGCCGAAGTACCAAAAACAGAAGGTAACGAGAAATATTTCTTTGAGTTAGGGAAAGCTTATTTTGAATTAGGGAAATACCAAAAAGCAAAGGCTGCCTTTAAAGATGCTGATGGTGGTTCGGTTAAGTTCAGGTTGAAAGAATATCAACCAGAATATTTTTACATGATTGCGCAAGCATTGTATGATGTATTGGAGTTTGAGATATCTGAAGAGTATTTGAAGATTGCCCTACAACTTGATCCTGGTATGACGAAAGCGCATGAGCTGAATCAGAAAATTGCTGGTATTAATCAACCGAAAGGTAAGTTAATTGATGCGAAAAAAGCAGCAGTTGAATCAGCTGAAAAGGAAGGAAAGACGGATATATTAATTGAGAACTATCGGGAGCTAGCAGCGCTGTATTATCAAAATTCAGATTATGAGCTATCTTTAGATGCTATTGAAAACTGGGAAGCATTGGCAAAAGACATCGATTTGTATCGTACCTTGCTTAAATCGATGGTTGAGTATAAAATGAACCAGCCTGACGAAGGATTAATTATGCTGAATAAAGTCGTAAAAAATCCGAGAATGAACCCTGTAGCTAAAGCGCGTTTTCATTTAGTTCGTGGTTTGATCTACATGTCTCAAGATAAATTAAAAGAAGCCGAAGCAGCCTTTAGAGGAGCTTATAAAGGTCCTTTCCGTCCAGTGTGCCGTGAGTATTTGAATAAGATCGTAAAAATTAAAGCGAAAAGAGCCTCTGGATTGGATGATGAAGAAGAAGATAAAAAGGGATAAAGAAATCGTCATTTAGAAAAAAATCCTTCCTTGGAAATACCAAGGAAGGATTTTTTTTTACTTTTTATGTAACCAATTCCCAAAAGCACGGTATCCTAATCAAAAGCAACTGAAAAGTGTAGGAAAATGACAGATGAGCAAGTCATGATAGCAGTAAATGAGGGAGACCTCGACAAGGCAGCAATCTTGTTTGAACGCTACCATATTCGTCTTTATAACTTCTTTTTAAGGATGACTTACGATAAGGAATTGAGCCATGACATGACGCAAAATGTATTTGAGCGCTTATTAAAATATCGGACTTCTTACAAATATGGCAAACAGTTTAAATCGTGGATTTTCCAGATTGCTCGAAATGTTCGGAACGATTATTATCAAAAAGTAGAGCGAAGGCGTGCCCAATTTGTTGATGTAGAGGCGATGGGTAAAGAAAGTGCAGTAAATACCGATGAAGAGCAAGCAGAACGCGAGCGAGTACTTTCCCAAGCCATGACTATGTTAAGTGAAGAACAGCGTGAAGTGTTGGTGCTGAGTAAATATCAGAAAATGAAGTATGAAGAAATTGCTGATATTTTAGGATGCAGTGTCTCGGCTGCTAAAGTGAAGGCTCATCGCGCAATTAAAAAGTTACGAGGTTTATACTTTATGGTTGAAGCACAATAAGATCACACATTTCATACAAACAAAGCATTTAATTTAAGACAGAAAAATATGGAACAGCTCCCAGATGATTTTGATGAAAAGTTCCTGAACTACCTAGAAGGAGACTTGAGTGCAAATGACTCACATGAGTTTGAGAAAGAGCTATTTGGAGATGGTGATGCACATAAACGGTTGGAGGAATATCGTACGGTAATGGAAGGCATGGAATCTGCTCCAATTTACCAACCCAATAGTGACGTCACAGAGAACTTCTTTCAGCGTTTGCAAAAGGAAAAAGCGTTACAAGAAAAGAATCCGCTTAAAAAGATTCGAAGGCTTTGGGGAGGAAATTGGTGGTTGCAAGTAGCAGCAGCAGCTATACTTTTCGTAGTCGGTTATTCGATAGATAAACAAGTTTCTGTGGAAGAACTTAGAAATGAAGAAATTACCGCATTGCGTGAAGAAATTGCGAATACAAAATACATGGTCATGCTATCTATGTTAAATCAGCAATCTGCAAGTAAACGGCTACAGGCTGTGAATTATAGTTATGATTTACCTAATGCTGATGAAAAGTTGGTAGAAGCCCTACTTCATACCATGAATTACGATCAAAATGTAAATGTTCGAATGGCGGCTACTGAAGCGTTATTTCGATTTTCTAGCCAAGAGGTTATTCGCATGGCCATGATTCAATCATTGAAGAAACAAGAATCTCCAGAGATGCAAATCATGTTGATTGATATGTTAGCTTCATTAAAAGAAGAAAAAGCCTTGGGCGTGTTTAAAGAGTTGGCGAATCAAGAGGAATTGATGGGCATTGTGAAAGCCAAGGCTAGCGAGGGGATAGAGGTATTACTGTAATAGACTAAGTGTCAAATTTTTATATACTAATCTTAAATTTTTTTCGAACGATGAAAAAGTTATTCATTTTATTCGCATTATCACTCATAAGTGTGATAAGCTTTGGACAAGACTACAAAACCAAATTAAATGGTGCAAAGAAAGTGGTTTTTGTATTAACAAACACCGATTTATGGGTTGAAGCTCATGATGGAGATGAAATCATTATTGAAGCGAAAGGTTATCAAAAACCACCTGAACGTGCAGATGGATTAAAGCCCTTGTATAATTCTTATCAAGATAATACAGGTATAGGTTTGTCAACAGAGGTTGAGGGAGGGATATTAAAATTTATCCGTGCTTCTTCCAGAAAAAGTATTGACTACAAGGTGAAACTTCCACGGAAAGTTGATTTGGTAATTGAAGAAGCCAATTGGAATGGAGGGGATTTTAATGTAGATGGAATGCAAGGAGAAGTAGAAGTGAAAGGGAAAAATGCAGACATTTTTTTAACGAATGTATCTGGTCCAATTGTAGCACATTCGACGAGTGGAAATGTTCAAGTTGTATTTACAAAGATTACTCCTGATAAACCGAGTGCGATTACTGCTACAAGTGGTTATGTGGATGTTACTCTGCCACAAAATGTGAAGGCGAATGTTTCTCTTAGAGCCATATCGGGTGAAATTTATACAGACTTTGATGTTACCTTAGAAAAAAATACCAAAGATGACTCAAAGAGGTGGCCGTCATACAATGGTGACCATAAGTCTGATGATTGCCATAGTTGTGGACATAACTGGAATAGAGGTACGATAAAAGGAGCCATCAATGGAGGTGGAGTAGAGTTGACCCTCAAAGCAATTAGTGGTGACATCTATTTGAGAAAAGCCAAATAATTAATGCATATCGTTTTTCCGCTCACTTGTAGGGTAAAGGCGGTATTGCCATCCTAAGCCTTACCCATCACGTATGACAGAACCCTTTTAGTTAAAAAAAACAGTACAACTATGGATCGAATATTCATTCTCCTACTTTTTGTAGGGGCTAGTATCGCATTGCCTGCGCAAAAGGCTATTGACCAAGTGTATCATTTGAAATCAGGGCAAGCATTGCGGCTGGATTTAAAGTATGCACAAAAAATAAAAATTACTGCTTGGAATAAATCAGAAGTTCAATTAAAAGCTTCCGTAATGCTCAATAATAATGAAGGAAATGAGGCTTGGGAGCTGAAAAGTAAAGAAACAGCGAACAGTTTAGAAATCTACTCTGAGTTAGATAAGGAAGTGATGGATAAATTGTGGAATACGCGGTATACCAAAGATAAAGAAGGAAGTTGGAATGAAAATGGACCTTGTTGGCGTTCTGAGATTACGTATGAGTTATTTGTCCCCAAAGCACTGAATGTATCCATCAATACCTACAGTGGAGACATCAGTTTGGATGGACTGTCAGGTGAAGTGTATGCCAAATCATTGAGTGGTTTTGTAGATATGAATTGGGATGCCTCAAAAGGAGCTGCTGTGACGCTAAAGTCTATTTCAGGAGAAGTCTATTCTAACTTAGCCGTAGATTTTTATAATAAAAAGGAGAATCCCTATGTTGGTTATGCGTTAAAAGGCAAGTTTAAAGGAGGAGGAACACACTTGCATTTAGAGTCGATTAGCAATAATGTATACCTCAGAAAACAGTAATAAGCAGTAACCAGAAAAAATGAGCCATGGTTTCACACATGGCTCATTTTTATTGAAAAGGAAATCAACTTTTTTATTCAGCTGCAATTTCGTAAACGGTTTCCGTTAAGGCATCTAAGCCCGCATCAGTGACAAAGTAACTCATGTGATCACAGGCTACTTCGATTTTCTTAGGAGCAGGGCTTCGTTCTTCGGAAACTTCTTTGATGCTATCTACAGACACCGCAATATCATTACGCACTTTGAAAATCAAGTCGTCCAGTAATTTAGCTTGACCATCGCTGCCTAACTTAGCAATTGCGGCTTTGATCGTCTTTTTCGCTGCATCAGTTTGCATTCTAGGAATCTGAGAAGTATCTCCACAAATGATGGTATAAGGAATTTTTGGATCAAATGTGCTTCCATTTAGATTCTTGATGAAATCAGACTCGGCATTCATTTGTTGTAAGGTGACAAATACCTTTTCGTTCACTTTCTTCAACAAGAAGGATAGTGGCGCCATGTAGATGGCACTGATACTGATTTTACCCAATACGAAACTCATGGCTACTTTTGCCCATTTGTATACATCTGACCACGCAGAGCCGCCATTTGGTGTGCCTAGCTGGATCAGGTGATTCACAAACTCATTGCCTCCCTCTTTTTCAATCATCCAGCGCGATACTAAACCTCCCATGGAGTGGGCAACAATATGTAAAGTCTTGCCATGCCCAGCACCCAAGCCAATTGCTTCTAGGCGTTGTTTGAATAATCGAGCCGTTTCCTCAATTGGTGTGTTTAAGTTTTCATAATCAAATGTCAGTATTAAATCATAGAGATCGCCCATGTATTTGGTGCTGCCATTTTCCTGAATGGTTCCTTTGCGCACCGCTTTGGTCATATCTAAGGTGTCGCCAATGATACCGTGTATAAACACAACAATACGCTCTGATTTAGCAACCTTGGCTTTGATGTCTTCGGTATCTTTATTGTATTCGATGTCTTCTCCATCTTGCGAAACAATACCTTCGGCGAGAATGGGATATTCATCTTTATAACCGAGTTTTCTCAAGACTACTTTTTTGAAAAGAATCTTAATGGATCCGCCTAGACTTCGGGTGCCAGCAGGTGTAGGTTCAGGTAGTTGATCAATGGTGACTTTAGTATTCCCATGTTCATCGGTAAAGGAACCACCCAATGGAATAAACGAACCCGTTGCTTCGTCATAACCGACAGGGAGCACCATTTCATTTTCTTCTAAACCATCTAACGAAAGCTCAAGCGGAGCGTCTTCATTGACTACACTGGTATCCGTCACATCAGTGATTTCCAAAATACTCAACGGCGCGGCCTTGCCTTGCGGCTGATTCAAAGGCATATCCTGAATGGCTGGATTACCCGATAAAGCAGCTGGCACGGCCTTATGTGCTTCTTTAGCGCCACCCACTGCACGAGTAGCTTCTTTTTGAGTAGATAAGTTGATTTTTGCTTTTAAACCTGAATGAGCAGCAACCGTTAAGCCATGTAATTGAACATCCTCATCTGCTAAGCTTACACCAGCTAATGGGCGAGTCACAGTTACATGTACATCCCTGACAGTCCAATCTGCTGTATTACCTACTGCAAAATCATCTAGTTCATCATCATCTAATGCAGCGCGGTCCGTTTTAGGATCCTTTACATCTAATTCTAAAGATTCAAGGTTGTATCCCGTTGTATCAAATTCAACGGTACTTACAATTACTTTTAATAAATCATTAATTGATGTAATTCCCCAAGAGGCTAATGCCTTTGGTACTGAAGTAGGAATAGCATCTAAAGGAGTGTCTATTTTAGGATGTTTAAATTTTGCATAAACTTCTTCGCCAGGATTCAGCTTTTGTATAGGTAAATAACTATTATTAGCACTAAAATCTTCACTCATATAAACGAGGGAAACATATAAGATTTCATCACTAGTATTTTTAATCTTAAATCGAAACTTTGGGGCATACCATTTATCCTTCTTACTGTTATATTCATATTCTAAATGGATAGGAGCTGACAGATCAAATGC
>JBMYQA010000069.1:0-24131 GCA_049600855.1 Flammeovirgaceae bacterium
AGTATTGTTGGGCGAATGATTAATTATGCATTAGTTCCCTTGCACACAGGGGTATTTAAAACGGCTGCATATGGCATTGTCTCAGTCATGTATTCGTGGGCAGCCGTATTGAATATCATTTTTAGTTATGGGATGGAAACGGCCTTTTTTCGATTTGCCTCAAAAAAAGGTGCCGATAGCACTGCTATTTTCAATCAGATTCTAACCGCATTGCTGGTGACCACCACCATTTTGGGGTCGGTCATTTACTTTTCATCAACACCAATAGCTTCATTTTTAGGCTATGAAGGTGCGGGCAGGTATGTTCGCTGGTTTGCCTTATTAATCTCTATTGATGCCTTAGTCGCGATTCCGTTTGCGAAATTGCGATTAGAGAAAAAGCCCATCAAGTTTGCCACCATTAAGCTGATTAATATTTTCTTAAATGTAGGATTAAACTACTTTTTCCTCATTTTTTGCACAGCGGTACATAAAGGCGAGTATCTAATTGGTTTACAGTCGTTTATTAATATCTTCTTTGAGCCTGAGTTGGGATTAGGGTATGCCTTTTTATCGAATTTGATTGCAAATGCGATGTTGATTCCCTTACTCATCAAAGAGTTTATGCAATTGCGGATTAGCTTTTCAATGCCCATATTTAAGCCCATCATTCGCTATGCTTTTCCGCTATTATTATCTGGATTGGCTTTTTCAATCAATGAAATTTTTGATCGAATTTTACTGGAAAGATGGCTGCCAGTAGGTTTTTATGATGGCTTAACAGGAATTGATGCGGTAGGCATTTATTCTGCCTGCTATAAATTATCCATATTTATCACCTTGGCGGTACAAGCCTATAAATATGCGGCAGAGCCGTTCTTTTTTGAACATGGGCAAAACAAGCAAGAACCACAAGTATTTGTAAAATCTATGAAATATTTTGTGATTGCCACTTGCATGATGTTTGTGCTCATCAGTTTGAATATGCAATTCATTGCGGACATCTTTATTCGAAATAAAGCGTATCATGTTGGTTTAGGTGTCGTCCCGTTTTTGTTATTGGCTAATGTATTTCTTGGTGTGTATTTTAACTTGTCGGTATGGTATAAATTGACAGATCGCACCAAGTTTGGAGGAATAATTAGTGGAATTGGAGCTGTCATTACCCTTACCTTCAACTTTCTCTTAATTCCAGTGTTAGGCTATTTCGGAAGTGCCATCACTACGCTAATTTGTTATGGCTCTATGATGATCATTTCTTATTTTCTTGGTCAGAAATACTATCCGATACCCTATCAAGTCAAATCGGCTGTATTCTATATTCTTCTAGGATGTGTAATCGTAGGAAGCTCATTCTTCATTCAAATCGAACATTCCATTTTAAAATTCTTCGTAAATAATTCACTTTTCCTATTATTTTTGGGCGTTTTTTACAGCAGAGAGCGTAAAGAAATACAGGGTATTTTTCTTAAAAAGAGCTAGTTCAAATAAAACATGCAAGTTAAAGTAATCAATCAATCAGGACATGCACTACCAGCATATGAAACAGCGCAATCAGCTGGAATGGATTTAAGAGCGGTATTGGAAGAAGAAGTAGTGCTCGAATCGCTGGAAAGAAAGTTAATCCCCACAGGTTTATTTATAGAACTTCCCGTTGGATATGAAGCGCAAATTCGCCCAAGAAGTGGGTTGGCGTATAAACATGGTTTGAGCATTGTGAATAGCCCAGGCACCATTGATGCGGATTATCGCGGTGAAATTAAAGTTTTATTAGTCAATTTGTCAAAAGATCCGTTTACGGTAAAAAATGGCGAGCGAATTGCACAGCTAGTGGTGAGCAAACACGAACGTGTAGCGTGGGTAGAGTCGGTAGCGTTGAGTGATACAGAACGCGGTGCTGGTGGATACGGCAGTACTGGAAAAAAATAGAATGGATTACAGCTAATCATACATTTCATACACACAAGTCATTAATCAAAGCGATTACTCTAAGAAGTAAAATGAATACTTCTTACTTAACTAGTTAAAAGACTAGTTTTGGAACACTTAAAACAATAAAAAATGAAGATCATAGTGCCCATGGCTGGCCGAGGTTCACGATTAAGACCTCATACGTTAACTGTTCCCAAACCATTGATTAAAATTGTAGGGAAACCGATTGTTCAGCGCCTAGTTGAAGACTTGGCAGCGATGTGTGATGAAAAAATTGATGAAATTGCCTTTGTAATTGGTGATTTTGGTCAGGAAGTAGAACAGCAATTGATTGAGATTGCGGAAAACCTTGGCGCAAAAGGAACAATTTGTCATCAAGAACAACCCCTGGGCACAGCACATGCCATACTTTGTGCAGGAGATGCATTAGATGGAAATGTAATTGTAGCTTTTGCCGATACGCTTTTTAAAGCTGATTTCTCACTCGATAACCAGAAAGACGGAATCATTTGGGTGCAGCAAGTAGAAGATCCATCTAAATTTGGCGTAGTGAAGTACAAAGAGGGTGGAGTAATCACGGATTTTGTTGAAAAGCCTCAAGAATTTGTTTCTGATTTAGCGATTATTGGAATCTACTATTTCAAAGATGGCGCCTATTTGAGGCAAGAGCTCCAGCGCTTAATTGATGAGAAGATCATTGTAAAAGGTGAATATCAACTCACAGATGCGTTGGAAAATATGAAGCAAGCGGGCTATCAATTTCATACCGGCACTGTAGATTCTTGGTTAGATTGCGGTAATAAAATAGCGGCTGTAGATACCAATCAGCGCTATATGGAATTTATTAAAGATACCGCGCTCGTATCTGCTAAAGCAACACTTAATAATACGATCATCATTGAGCCTGTATTTATAGATGAAGGGGCTGTAGTTTCAGATTCGGTGATTGGGCCACATGTTTCGATTGGAAAAGATACAGAAGTAACCAAGTCAGTCATTTCAAATTCCATCATTCAAGAAAAAACCTCTGTGAAACGTGCCAATATCGCAGATTCGATGTTGGGAAGTCATGTAGTTTATGAAGGAAGAGGAATTGATTTGAGCATTGGTGATTACACGCAAATCAAGGAATAAGCTAATTCTCTGTATTAAATAACGGGATAAAGGTGTCGCTCAGGCACCTTTTTTTATGGATTATGAAATCAAAAGCATGAACGGTATGACGTAATATTTGGATCGAAAAAAGCATGAAAAAGTTTTCATTAGTCTGAATTTTGCAACATATTTATATGAAAGTCTAGTGGAGTAGTATATAACAGTGTGTATACTAAAACTAGGCTCAAAAAAGAATGGGCTAATTGACGCAAAACAAAATTCATGAAGCATTTCCTAATATTCGGATTCTTGCTTTTAGTATATTTTCCTCATCTGCTTTTAGGTCAATCTTTAATTGATTTAAAGACTCAGTTGAACTCCGCTCAAACGGATGCTGAACGCTTGACACTATTTGCTAAAATTGCCGCATTAGAATTGGAAGCTGGAAATGTAGATGAAAGTTTACAGTTTGGTAATCAAGCGCTCAGCCTTCCAGAAGCATCCAACAACCCTGAATTACTGATCACGCTTTCCAGAGCCTACGAAAGTAAAAGACAGTTCGCTTCTGCACTCAATTATTACCTCCAAGTACTGAAAATTTATACGAATTTAAAAGATAAACACCATCTCGCAGAAACCAATGAAGAGATTGGTAAATTGTATAAAGATTGGGGAGTAGACGAAAAAGCGGTAGAATATTTAGCGCCTGCTTACAGCGGCTATGTGAGTTTGAATGATAAAGCAGGACAAATTCGCACATTAAGCGATTTAGTAGTAGCGCATCAACTCTTAACAAACTATTCCCAAGCTTTAGATTATAACTACCGCTTATTGGCCATCTATCAAGCAAAAGACGACAAAAAAAGGATTATTAATACCTTGTCTAATATTTCTGGGATGCATATCCAAACCAACCAGCCCACAAAAGCCTTAGCAAATCAAAAGGAAATATTGGCCTTAAATCAGGAATTAGGAGATTCATCAGGAGTTTCTACCGCATTAAATAATTTAGGTTTCTTGTATAAACGCCTACAAAAATACGATTCTGCATTACAACATTTTGAGGAGTCGATGAATTACACCAAAGACAAAAACCCAGTAACACTGGTAAATATTGGCGTGATGCATCAAATCATGGGAAACTATGAGCCTTCCTTACTTTCGTTTTTCGATGCGGCAAAAATTAGAGAACAGCAGCAAAATGAAGTGGAAGTGGCTAGAGTGTGTAATTACATTTCGGCGGTGTATCAAACCCTCGATGATAGTGAAAGTGCCTTAAAGTATACGGAACGTGCAATTGAGTTTGGTAAGAAGTCGGAAAATAAGGAAGTGTTAGCAACGAGTTACAACGCCATGTCGTCGATTTATCAGAATATGTGGCGAAATAAAAAGGCTTTACAGTATTTCAAACGTTATGCAGCAATACAAAATGAAATACAGAATGAAGAGAAAAAACGCCTACAAGATGAGCTGCAAAAACGCGTTCAGGCAGAGAAAAAAGAGAATGATTTGAAGTTGTTGTTAGTGGATAAGGAAATTAATCAGTTATCGTTGAAAAAGCTTCAATTAGAAACCGAAAAGAAAGAGCAAGAATTTCAATTGCAGATTCAAGAAAAGGAATTGGCAAATGCAGCGCTGAGGAATAAAGAAGAGTTGCTAAAACGTCAAGAATTAGAAAAAGAAAAATCCTTACAATCGCTATTAATTGATAAAAATCGCATTGAAGCGGAAAAAAGGCAACAGCAATTGGCTACGCTTCAGGCCACTGATAGCATTCAAAAGCTTGCCTTAAAGCAAAAGGAATTGGAAGAAGCAGAAAGGCAAAAAGACATTGAATTATTAAAGAAAGAACAAGCCATTCAAACGGAGCGTCAAGAAGCAGAAAGGCGTTTTTTCTTGATTGGCATTGGGTCGTTTTCCGTGATTGCCATCTTGTTGTTGCTAGGATACATCTTAAAAAGACGCGATAATGCCAAATTAGAAGCGCAAAAGAAGGAAATTGCGGCTAAAAATGAATTGGCAAATCAGCAAAACTTGAAACTTCAGGAACAACGTGACGAAATTACTGTGCAAGCCGAAGAACTCATGCAGCAGCGCGATGAGATTTTAGCTCAGCGCGATTACATCGAAGATAAAAATATAGAGCTAGAGAAGAAACATGAGGAAATTCAAAAGGCGTATCATAGCATTCAGGTATTGAGTGATATTGGGCAGGAAATTACCGCAACACTCGATTTGTCAGCTATTGTGTATACCGTATACAAGCACGTGAATGAAATGATGGATGCCACCAGTTTTGGCATTGGCATGTACAACCACGAAATAGATGCTTTGGAGTTTACTGATTTTATTGAGAAAGATGAAGTGTTGCCCTACAGTGTGGATTACCTCAGTCAAGAAAGTTTGCCCTCGATTCAGTGTTTTAATAACAAGAAAGAGATTTTTATCAATAACCTGAATGATGCATACGATACTTTTTCGGTTTCTACGGAAGAGAATCGAGGGGAAATTCCAGCATCGTTAATTTATTTGCCGTTGACGGTAGAAGACCGCACGATTGGTGTAATTACGGTACAAAGCTTTACAGAAAATGCTTATACGGAGTCCGATCTAGCGCTATTACACACACTGGGCTCATATGCCTCCATTGCCTTAGATAATAGCCGCGCATATGCGCAGATTAAAACAGCTAATGAGCAAATTAAGGAAAAGAATAAACAGATTACCGACAGTCTTCGCTACGCCTTAACCATTGAGGAAGCGCTTCTTCCTCATGAGCGCTTCTTCAGTGATAATTTCTCCGATTATTTTGTGCTTTTCCGTCCGAAAGATATTGTTTCAGGAGACTTTTATTGGGCGCATCAAGAAAATGGCGTGGCGATATTGGCAGCCGTAGATTGTACAGGGCATGGTGTGCCAGGGGCTTTTATGAGTATGGTTGGCAATGCACTATTTAACCAAGCAGTGAAAGAACGCGGGATTTACGATCCTGCTGAAATTTTGACTTCAGTAAATATTGGCATCAAGGAACTCTTCAAACACGATAGTTCAGAAACTAGTGAAGGCATGGATATTTGCTTGTGTACATTTAGGGCAGGCGAAAATGATCAAGTTGAAGTGACTTATGCGGGCGCGAAAAGACCACTTTATTTCATTAAAAATGGCTCATTAGAGTCTTTAAAAGCCGATCGGATTTCAATTGGATGGCCTTATAAAAAATTGGCCTCAAAATCACTCTTTCACAATCAAACCTTAATGCTTCATAAAGGGGATTTGATTTACATGACCACAGACGGTTATGCCGATAATTATGGTCGAACGAAGGCAAAAATAGGTTCAGCGAATCTGAAAAAGCTATTATATGCGAACCATCAATTGGCGATGAGCAAACAAAAAGAGTTGTTAGTCAATGAGTTGGTAAAGCAGCAAGGAAAGCGCGAACAACGAGATGATATTACACTTATTGGCGTGAAAATATAATGGTGAGTCCTACCCATAAATGACATGCCTTAGAATATACACATAAAGTTCACTTACTGAATTATGTTTTCATCAGATAAGTCCCTACTTTAGAAAAGGACTCAATCTAACACCTATGCTTCATAAAGCTTACCTTTTTTGTTTATTTTTTCTGATTAGCATTACCCATGTTCAAGCTCAATTAAGTCAACTTCCCATTGGAGCACGTGCCATGGCGATGGGAGGCGCAAATTCAACAGTGAGTGACGGGTGGGCAATATTCAACAACCCCGCAGGCTTGGCAAGAGAAGATGCGCTATCAGCAGGTTTTACCTATCATTATCCTTATAATTTAGCAGCATTGAGCACACGTGCCGCCTATGCATCATTGCCAATTAAGTTTGGTAATTTGGGATTAGGTGCCGCTTATTTTGGCGATCGGTTGTTTAACGAACAAAAAATCAGTCTTGCTTATGCGCAAAAAATCTCGAATGTTGATTTTGGCATGCGGGTCAACTATCATCAGTTTTCTGCACAAAATTATGGTTCAAGAAGCTTGGTGAGTTTTGATTTGGGAAGCACCTTACAATTGACAAAAAATATTTATTTAGGAACTTCAATCCATAATTTACTGCGTGCCAGGTTGGTCGATTTTGAAGATGAACGATTACCTACCAGCATTAGAATTGGTATTTCGTATCGTCCAATTGATCAGTTAATGCTGAATGTGGAAGCCATCAAAGATATTGACTTTGAGCCTACTGTATTGGTTGGAGTGGAATATAAAGTGGTGAAGGCCATAGCCGTTCGAGGTGGCATATCCACTGAACCAACTACTACCTATTTTGGCCTTGGGTTACAGTTAAAGAAATTTAATATCGACTATTCCTTAACGAATCATACGGTATTAGGAATTTCTCAACAACTCTCACTTTCCATGAATATCAAGTCAATTAAAAAGCAAAAACAAGCCTCATGAAGTACATACGCAGCTTAATTGTTTTTGTAGGGATGTTGATGCTGAGCTTGCCAACATTACTTGTGGCCCAAGACTTCCCTAGAGAAAATATTGATTTGGATGCCTTCATTCAAGAGCTTTTTGCCCAACAAGATGAAGATGTAGCTTATGAAGACCTGTATGAATCTTTATTCCAACTCTATCGAAATCCGTTAAACTTAAATAGAGCTGATGCGGAAGATCTTCGTTCGCTTTTTGTATTGTCGGAAGCGCAAATCAATAATTTTCTTAAACACCGAAACGAAACAGGCAAGTTAGTCTCAATTTATGAACTTCAAGCCATTGCCGCTTTCGATCAAGAAACCATTTATAAGTTGTTGCCGTTCGTTACCGTTCGTGATGTGGGGTTAAATGCGGATAGTCGCTCTTTGTTTCAACGCATCAGAGATGAAGAAAACCAATTTTTATTGATTCGCTACCAACGAACCATGGAAGAACGTGAAGGGTTTAGACGATTTATCAGCCCATTGGATTTTCCTTTTGAGGATTATGCCACTGAAGTTCCAAACTATTACCTTGGTTCTCCTGATGCATGGTATGTGCGCTATCGCTTAAGCCACTCTCAAGATTTTAGCCTTGGTTTTACTTTGGAAAAAGATGCGGGTGAGGAGATCGTTTTTGATAGAAACACCAGGCGCTATGGGGCAGATTTTATATCTTATCATGCTACCTTTTACAATCAAGGTAATTTTAAGGCCATTGCACTGGGAGATTATCAAATCCAGTTTGGGCAAGGATTACTGATGTCTGCGGGCTTTCAAGTTGGTAAAGGAACGGAAACGGTAAATACCGTACGAAGAAGTCATACAGGAATTCGACCCTATACCTCTGTGCTGGAAACGGGCTTTTTGCGCGGTGCTGCTGCTACATATGAAATGGGCCAATTTGAGCTAACGGGCTTTTACTCTCGGATGTTTGAAGATGCCAGTATTGATTTGAGAACTGCCTCCACTGTAGAGTTTGAAGAGGGAAATCAGATTGCTTGGAACCGATTGGCGGCTTTTCAAACAAATGGAATATTTACGGATGGTTTATTATTAGAGGATACGCCCATAAACACCAGTATAACGGGTTTTCACCGTACGCCCAGTGAAATCGCCAGAAAAGATCGGATTAGGGTAGAAACGATGGGTGGAAACTTGAGTTATGAGAGCAAAGATAAAAACCTCTTAGTGGGAGCTACTGTATTAAATACGGTATTTAGCATTCCCTTAAATCGAGATTCTTCCGACTATAATCAATATGAGTTTAGGGGAAAGGATAATTTGAATCTAGGCTTTCACTACAGTTACAATTGGCGCAATTTTAACTTCTTTGGTGAGGTAGCAAATTCCAGTAGTGGAGGCATTGGTTTTCTTTCAGGCTTTGTGTCGAGTTTATCGAGAACGGTTCAGCTCGCCATGTTATACCGTCATTACGATCGTGATTTCCATAGCTTTTATGGTGCCGCATTTGGGGAATATTCAACTAATATTAATGAAAGTGGGATGTACATTGGGGTGAAAGTTCAGCCCAATCGAAACTGGATTTTTACTGCATATTACGATCAATATAAATCCAACTGGTTACGATTTAGAACAGATGCGCCTTCCGATGGTAATGATGTACGTATGAGGCTCACGCACAAACCCAATCGAAAAACAACCTTGTACGCGCAGTTTAGCTCAGAAACCAAAGAGCTAAATGTACCTGATAATACCAGTAAAATCGACTTTATCTTACCAGCAACCCGAAATAATTACCTCATCAATGCTGACTTCAGAGCTTCTAAGTACATTAGTCTACGGTCGCGTCTTCAATTTAGCACCTTTGAACAGGTCGATCAAACAAATGGTTTTGCGGCTATTCAAGATGTGAATTTTGATTTTCGTAAAGTACGATTAAGTACTCGATTTGCACTTTTTGACACAGATAATTTTGAGAATAGGCAATATGTGTACGAAAAAGATGTACTATTTTCCTTTTCCATTCCTGCTTACAGTGGTAGAGGATATCGAAACTATTATTTGCTCCAGCTTAAACCAACGCGAAATATTGATATCTGGATACGCTATGCGATTACCACATTTTTGGAGAAAGATGAAGTTGGATCTGGATTGCAAGAGATTGACGGAAGTAGAATCTCAGAATTGAAAGTACAATTGCGTTATAAGTTTTAGCTTGCACCGCTATGCTTATTACTTAACTTAAATCTTGTTTAAAACCTTCGTTAATTTTAAGCAAATCTTCTTTAACCATTCCTTGTAAAGTACCTGAAAGTCCACCTTCAAACTCCGCCGTGAGCTTTTGGAGTTCTGTAAATACCTGAGCTTCATAAGCGGCTTCTTCTTGCGCCATTTTCAGTTCTTCTTTTGCTACAAATGATTGCTCACTAATTCTTTCTAAGGATTCTTGAGCTGTACTTAAACCAATTTTAGCCTTATAATTCTCTCTAGTTTCTCTAAATTGTTTTTCGACCTTTGTGTAATATTCAATTATTGTATCACACACTTCTTGTTGCCCTTTAAGGTCATCAATCACGCCTTGAACTTCCAAAATGGTTTCTTCTAATAAGCCCTCTTTAAAGTCATCTGCATAGTAATAAGATGGCTTAAAGTAAAGTTCTTTAAACTCGTTATTTACTTGATTACGGATGGTGAAATGCTCAGCAGTGGGATTATCTGTACTTCGCTGGCGTATTTCATTTTCAATGACTTTACCATACAGTTCTTGAAATTGCGTTTGCTCTTCACGGGTAGACTGTCGGCCTTTGTAATGGAGTAGCAAAGTAGCCTCATCGGTTTGAGGAAGTTTATGCCGTTTGTATATCTTGTCTAAATTGTATTTGAGCAAGCCCTCTAATTCCGCTTTGTGCTGAATTTGTTCTTGTTTTTGCGCAATGCATTTTTCAATGGCTTGATCAAGCTTGCCTTCTGGACTATCTGCATATTCCATATCGGCAATGGCTTGGGTGGCTTCATTCGCCTCCTTGAGTTGTTTCTTTTTTCGAGATATGCGTAATGTGAAAAAAGTAATCAGTGCAGCTAAAGACCCTCCAACTATTAAAAAAATAGCGAGGTAATCTGTAATAGCTAAATAAATCCCGTAAAGTCCTGCCATAGCAATTACTAAAATCAAAGCTCCAAAACCACAACCTGCTTCATCCATAATTTCTGAATATTACAAGAGGTGTCTAAACTAAAAAATAAACGGTTAGGAGTCAAATGCTGACCCTACTTTGCCAGTTGATTGGTAAAATCTCTAATGAGCAAAAATGCTTCCTTAAATTTGCTAAATGGAATCGGTGTTGTATCGTTTACATCGTGATAATGTTTCCAATCGCCTTCCAAATAAAAAAAGAAACAAGGTACATTTTCTTTATAAAAAAAATAATGGTCAGAATTTGCCGCTTCGCCTCGTTTGCCAATTCTTGGAAGGTAATTATGCGTTTGATTAATTTGTTCTAGTAATGCAAAGGCTTCCTTATAAACACTTCCATTGACGGCTGTCATGCCTTTCTCGCCTGTGGCAAACAGATCGAGGTTGATTAAAAATTTGATTTGTTTTAATGGAAAAAAAGGAGATTCTGTGTAGTAGCGAGACCCTACAAGTCCTGCTTCTTCGGCACTAAACGCAATAAAGGCCACGGAACAGGCAGGAGGGTTTTTGGCATAATAGTTTGCCAGCTCAATTAACATTGCCACACCTGAAGCGTTGTCATTTGCACCAGGAAAGAAGGTGTTTGCGCCCATATTCCCCAAATGATCGTAATGGGCAGTAAACACCATAAAAGAGTCTGGTTGGCTTTTTCCTTCGATATAGGCCACCACATTTTGACTTTGGTAGCCATATTTCACTTGAGCATCAATGGTAAAGTTTACCTTTTTAGCACTTGGATTAAATGCCTCTTTTAAAACGAGCAGTTTGGCTTGTTGATGTTGACTGCGGGAAACCCAATACGTAAGTTTATCTACAATCAGTAAATGAGCCTTGGCCTTTAGAAATAAGGCAACGTATTTTTTAGGAAGTTTATAGAGATCCGTAGCGTATTTTTCCTCATAAGCTAAAATGGTCGATTCCCATTTTATTTTAAACAACTTGCTCGTTGGGTTTTTGATGGCTGCACTATCTAAATAGAGCAATTTTCCAACACCATTCGCTTTAGGGGAAGCGGGATGAGCAATGTAATCTTTGCCTGGTCTTAACGTTTTTCTGCCCAACTTCAATTCCATGTTGCCGCCAAAAGTATTGACATCCAGTTTAAAACGGTGGAAAGGGCCTTTGCCAAAAAATGTGAGTCCAGCAGCTTCAAATTGATTCTTAATAAAATTTGCCGCAATTTTATCTCCCTGATTGGTATACCCTCTTCCATTCATATAAGGGGCACACAGGGAGTCTACAATAGACTTGGCGCGTTGCAAATCTTGTGCTTTACTTGGCATTTGAGTGAGAAAAGCGAGTAACAGTAAAAATATTCTAATGTACAATGGTTTGAGATTCATGTGTTAAACGTGAATTAAAGCGGTTTACTTTAATACTTTAAATTCGGTTCTTCTATTTTGTTGCCTGCCCTCTGGCGTATCATTAGTGGCTATGGGTTGAGATTCGCCATAACCTTTGTAGGTTAAACGGCTGGCAGCAATTCCTTTAGTACCCAAGTAATCAACAACCGATTTGGCTCTATCGTTAGAGAGTTTTTGGTTGTAGCTGTCAGCACCAACCGTATCAGTATGTCCAGAAATCTCGATTTTTAAACTCGGGTTTTCCTTGAGTAAGGCAATCAGATTTTCCAGTTCTCTTTTTGATTCTGGTCTTAACGTAGATTTGTCGGTATCGAAAAAGATATTTCGTAATATAATCTTTTTTCCTGGTTTCAACTTTTTCAAGAATACATCTTTTTCCACTTCTAAATAACCTTGGTTTTCAGGTAGGTCGAAGTTTTCGGAGTGGAAGAGGTAGTTGGGGGCTTTCACGGCAATGCCGTAATTTTTGCCTGCGGGTAGCGTGACTAAAAACCGACCTGATTTGTTATTAGACGTAAATTGGGCAATAATTTCGCCCAGTTCATTATCGGTAATTTCAATTTTTGCACCAACGGCATTTTTATTCTCGTCATCCAGTGTACGTCCTTTGAACAGCGTTAATTCATTCGATTCTACCACCACTTTTTGTTCCACCACCAAATTACGGGTTGGTTGGCTCAATCCAGCAATTAAAATGTCTTCTGTATTTACAAAAACAGGCTTTTCAGGGCCGAGTAAGATGACTTTGTAAATGTCTTTTTCGCCATTTCCATCTTTTTTTACTGATGAGTAATAGCCGCGTTTACCACTGGCATTAATCACGAAAAATACATCATCGTCAGGCGTGTTAATGGGCATGCCTAAATTTTCAGGGATACTCCATGCTCCATCTTCATAAACACTCTTAAAAATGTCGTACCCACCAATTGTTTCATGCCCACGAGAACTAAAATACATGGTTTTGCCATCTGGATGAATGTAAACCCCATCCTCATCGTATGTTGTATTAATGGTAAATCCAAGGTTTTTAGGTTCACCCCATTCGCCATCCTCATCGCGCTCACTTACAAAAATGTCTGCTCCGCCTTTGGTGAGGTCAGGACGATCACTGACGAAATACAACTTGCTCCCATCAAAGGAATAGCTGGCAGAAGTTTCGACATATTTCGTATTGATGTTTTTATTCATCTTCTTGGGTTTAGTCCATTCGGTACCAATTAAATCGCATTCATAAAGGTCACCCTCTCTGAAAATGATCATGCGTGTACCATCTGGAGACAAACCCACAGTGGCATCATGGAATTTTGAATTAATCACATCTCCCATATTCGATGGCGTTTGCCATTCGCCTTTGGCATTGATTTTACTTTGATAGATGTCTTCAAAGTAATGATAATCTATGTCTTGTTCGCCACCTGTTGTATTGGCTCGGCGAGAAGTAAAAAGCATGAGTGATTCATCGGCATTAATTACAGGACCAAAATCAGGAAACTCAGAGTTGACTACTCCACCTAAGTTGTCGATAAACGCTCTCACTGGCTTTTTAGAAAGTACTTTTCCCACTTTGCATTCTTCAACCCGCTTAAATACCGAAGCATAATCGTTAACAGG
Organism: Flammeovirgaceae bacterium; assembly: GCA_049600855.1. Classification (GTDB taxonomy): domain Bacteria; phylum Bacteroidota; class Bacteroidia; order Cytophagales; family Flammeovirgaceae; genus JBMYQA01. The sequence goes on from JBMYQA010000069.1 coordinate 13,597, forward strand.
TGCTTCATTGGAGTGCTTACTCATGTATTTTTGGTATTCTTCAATGGCTTTATCCCAATGCCCATTCATCTGATGGCCCCGGCCGAGATAGTAGTGAATGGTGCTGTTGTAATTGGGATTGAGTTGATATGACTTTTGGAAATAAGCAAGTGCTTCTGTTTTAGGTTCATTAGGAGAAAGCAGGTAGCATGAGCCAATCTTAAAGTTGAGCGCTGCACTGTTTGGGTTGAATTGGTTTGCCTTTTTATAAAGTTCTAAGGCTTTATGATAAGCTTGGTCTACTTCCACATGATCATCTGCCGCTTTTATGGCTTTCACGGCTGCTTTAAATCCATCTTTTCGATCTTTAAACAGCGATTTCTCAAATGGAATATCCTGTTGAGCAAAAAGTGGGGTAAAACCAATCAATAGCCAAAAGAAAAATAGTCTTTTCATTTTATCAATATCAATTGTTAAAATAGAAATTTTCATCTCCATGTAACCTTATGGAAAATCAAACATACTGGTTAAAAAGTTGTTGTGTGTATGATCATTCAAGATTAATAAATTATTCCTAAATTCCGAATAGGCTAACCAATGTACTAACGTTGGGCTTTGTATATTTGGTGAGCGGACAGGTGGAATTCCGATTAATTTTCTCAATTCATGATTAATATAGGAAGGCTTTTTTTAACAATCATTCTGATTTTTCAATTTCAATTGGTGCTGTTAGGGCAGCGTTATGTGTTGGACCCAAATAAATCAATCTCTCAGTATACATTGAAACGGTGGAGTGGGGAAGATGGACTGCCTTCTATTGCATTAACCGATATTTTACAAACAGAGGACAAATACTTGTGGGTATCCACTTACAATGGTCTAGCAAAGTTTGATGGCGTAAGCTTTGAAGTATTCAATTTGGAAAATACGCCAGCGATGTTATCCAATTCGATTACAACCCTAGCTTATCATAATGGCGTATTGTGGATTGGCTCTCATAAAGGAATTGTTCGGTATGAAAATAATCAATTTAGTATTGAAGATGAGTTGACGCAGTTGCATGCGGTCAGTATTGAAAAAATATTTTTTGATTCGCAGGGAGGTATGTGGATTGGGACCACTTCTGAAGGTTTATTCTACTATAAAGATCGTTTGGTATCGTTCCATGATAAAGCGCTTATGGAAAGTCCGATAAAAACGATTATAGAAGATGCGACAGGCGGGGTATGGGCGGGTACCGATAAGGGAAGCTTATTTTATCTCAAAAACGTAAAGGTGAAGAAAAGAATTCCTGCGTCTAATACGTCTGGAGTCACTAATTTTTACTTAGATAAATCAGGGACAGTATGGGTAGGAGCGGAGCAAGGATTGTTCAATATTGTAGATGGAGAGTTGATTAGAAATGAGCAATTAGATTTTAAAGATGTGGTTGATATTACCGAAGATGAGTTTGGAAACATGTGGTTTAGCAATAATCATGGCGTTTTTAGGTACTTTCCAAGTAAAAACAAGATAGAACGATTTTCGGAGAAGCAAGGATTACCTAATAATTTGATTCGCAAGCTATTGTTTGATCATCAAGGTAATTTATGGATTGCTTCCTATCGCTCAGGTTTGTTTCAGTTGACTGATGGTTTATTCACCTGTTATTCGAGTAGTGAAGGGTTAAGGGGAGATGTGGTTACTTCGGTGATACAATATGACGCTGATACCTATTGGTTGGGACTTGAAGGAGGGAAAATTGATGTGTTGCATCAGGGGGAAATAGCTCCGTTAAATACTTCTGTACCAATTCCGTCAGCACGATTGAAACACCTCATGCGAGATCGCGAAGGCTATGTGTGGGTAAGCACGTATGGAGGGCTTTTAAAGTTTGATAAATTCGGTACAGCTATGCCTATTCCAGCAGTGAAAGGCATGGATAATTACATCCGTCTCACCTTTGAAGATACGCAAGGAAATATTTGGATTGGCACGCGTAGGGTTGGCGTTTTTTGTTTAAAACCCGATGGTACTCAGCTTCATTTTGATACGAATAATGGCTTAGGATCAAACTTTGTGATGTCGATTGACGAATCGGATGACGGTAAATTATACGTGGGCACCAAAAGTGGTTTGGAAGTCATTGAAAATGAAAAAGTGATTAGGAGTTATGACATGTCAAATGGTTTACCCACCAATATGGTGTTTGATGTTTTCTTAGATCAAGAAACCATTTGGATTGCCACAGACTTAGGATTATGTAGGGTAAGGGATAATCAGGTCATCATATTTAACCCTGGAGTGGGCTTGAGTGATAATGTGATATTTGATGTGGTGGCTGGTAATGATCAGGCGTTATGGTTGAGCTCAAATACTGGTGTAATTCGTGTTCCTAAAGCCGAGTTAGATCATTTTAAAAATGGCTGCACAAAAATGACTTCCTCCCGATTATTCGATAAAGGCGATGGCATGAAGAGTGAGCAATGTGTAGGAGCAGCAAAGATGTTTACTGATGAGGAAGGACGCATCTGGATTCCAACAATTTCTGGAATTGCCACACTAAACCCAGCCAAACTATCCTTAAATCAGGATGTTCCTGTTCCATTTATTGAAAAAATTAAAACTGACGAACAGCAATATTTCCCATCTAACCCAATAGCTATTCAAGCTGGAGGCGCTAAACATTTGCAAATTTCTTTTACTGCATTTAACTACATTGCCCCTAGTAAAATTGATTTCCAATACCGATTGTTCCCATTTGATGATAAATGGCGTAATGCAGATGATCTTTCAAGAGAGGTTAGTTATACTAATTTGCCTCCTGATAACTATACGTTCGAAGTGAGAGCTGGAAATAATGGTGTGTGGAATGAGCAGGTTGCGCGACTAGAATTTGAGGTTGCTCCTTACTTTTACGAAACAAAGTGGTTTTATTTGTCGTGTTTTATTGCTTTTGTAGGGCTTACCTATTTTGCATACAGCATTCGTATTCAAAGTGCTAAACGAAATGAACATTTACTCCAACAACGAGTTACGGAGCGCACGGAGGAAATTTTGCAACAAAAAGAGCAGATTGAGAAGCAAAAGTTAAACTTAGAACAAGCACTCACCGAACTTAAAGAGGCGCAATCGCATTTGATTCGCTCGGAGAAACTTGCACTTTTGGGGCAGTTAACGGCTAGTGTCGCTCATGAAATCAATACGCCATTAGGAGCCATTAAATCTTCCATTCGATCGGTGAATGCATACATGGCCGATACCATAACCACACTTCCAGCATTGTTGCGGAGCTTATCGGAGGTGGAAATGGCTTGCTTTGCCTTGCTGTTGCAAGAAGGGAATAAATCTTATCAGCATCTACCCACGAAAGAACGACGGGCACTTCGCACTGAACTTGCAGCAGAATTAAAAAGCATAGGAATTGATCGGCCGCGGAAAGTAGCAGATAATTTAGTGGATTATCATGTAAATGGTCGGCTGGTAGAGTTTTTACCGATTTTGACGCATGAAAAGTCTTCGGAATTACTTGTTGCTTTAGGTAAGTTGCACAATATCATGAGAGGAACGAATAATATTTCGATTGCAGCAGAAAAAGCTGCAAAAACGATTTTTGCCTTAAAAACGTATGCACACATCGATCATCAAAAGAAGAAAACCCCAATAAGCATCGCTACAGGCATTGAGATGGTGTTAACCCTCTACAGCAGCCAGATCAAACAAGGCGTGAAAGTGAAGAAGGAAATGGATGATTTACCCTTGCTTTATTGTTTCCCAGATGAATTATCTCAAGTGTGGACAAACCTGATTCACAATGCCTTACATGCGATGGGGAATAAAGGGAAGTTGGGAATAAAGATTAAAAATTTAGGCCATCAAGCAGTAGTTGAAATCTCCGATTCTGGTGATGGCATTCCCCCTGAAATACAAGACAAGATATTCCAACCTTTTTTCACCACAAAAGAAGCCGGAGAAGGCTCGGGTTTAGGTTTAGACATTGTCAAGAAAATTGTTGATAATCATCAGGGTGACATTACCTTTGAAAGCGAAAAGGGTAAAGGAAGTACCTTTAAAGTTACATTACCCATTAGGCTTCAAAATGAGGCATAAGTTCATTTGACCTTATTCAATATCAATATCGTAACGCTCTTTACACTCTTCTTTCAGGTAGAGTTGGGCTGTTTTTATGCCTAACTTAGCCGCAGTTTTCCAATCGGTACAAGCGCCTTGTGGATTTCTGATCATTTCTTTTGCATTCGCTCGGTTAATGAATGCATAAGCATAATCTGGAGCTAACTTTATCGCTTGATCGCAATCTGAAATGGCTCCTTGATAATCCTTAATTTTAAATTTAGCAGCAGCTCGATTATTGTAGGCAAAAGCATAACTGGTATTTAACTGGATAGCCGAAGAAAAATCCTTAATTGCCGCTTTATAGTTGCCTTTTTCAAAATGAGCACTCCCTCTGTTATTCAGTGTAATGTGATTTGACGGCTCTAATTTTAATGATTTACTAAAATCACTAATGGCTTCATCAAACTTTTTGAGTTGAACACGTGTACTGCCTCTGTTGTTATATACAAAGGCTAACTGACTATTCGAACCAATTGCCTTGCTATAAGCGGTTTCGGCTCCTTTAAGATCGCCAAGCTGTCTTTTAGTGCTTCCAAGATCGTTCCATGCATAGGCATGCTTGGGAGCATACTGAACCGTATGTTCAAAATCTGACTTTGCTTGTTCATAAGCGTTTCGCTGAAAATAAATGACTCCACGCTCATAATACGCTTCAGCAAATTTAGTATTGGCATTAATTGCAGCAGTATAATCTTTAAATGCTTCCTCAGTTTTACCATCAGAAGCCAATAACTTACCTCTATTAAAATACGCAATATCGGCATGTTTAGGGTCTAATTCGATTGCGCTGCGGAAATTAATTAAAGCCAAGTTTTTGCGCTTCGTTTCCATGAAAGCAACTCCTTGGTTTGCATAGGCTAATGCAAAGTTGGGTGCTAACCGAATGGCTTCGGTAAAATGCGGAATGGCTTCTTTAGCATTACCTTTAGCTAATTTTTGAACACCCAAATTATATTCTTCATCAGCTTTAGCCTTTTTTCGATTCATAATGACGATGGTGGTAGCCGAATCCAAATCACTGTAATTAACCGTGTCGCCATCAATAATGAGTTGTGTTTCGTTTAAAAATGCCAAGGTACTCTCGGCAGATACTTTAAGTGAATCACTTGTTGGGGTATTTTCATCTTGACTAATTGCCTGAAAGCTGATTGTGATAATTAGAAATAAAGTGTAAGCAATATTTTTCATAAAAGTGGGCTTGGTCATCTGTAATCCATTCATGAACATCACCATTGAAGTGATTGTCTTTTAAAAGAGCACAATTTGTAAGCAAATCACTTCACTCAAGGTCAAGAATAATAAAAAAATAGTTCTACTTTACTGATTAAGCGAAAATTTATGTAAAATCTAAAATGTTAACGTTATTAATTAGAGCGATAGTTTATCTTTTTTATTAACTTTATTTGCCCAGCTAAAAAACAACTAGAAATGAGCAAGGAATTTAGCGATGTAAATGACCTGTGCTCATCAACTTAGAACTCCCAAATTGAATAACATGCTTCGAAGCATTTTCAGCTTAGTTTTAATTTTTTACGGTACCTATTTATTTGGTCAAAGCAAAGTGCTTGACCCTTCTAAAGCAATATCTCAATATTCCCTCAAAGTTTGGTCTACTGAAGCGGGCTTGCCATCAATATCATTAACGGATATGCTGCAAGCGGACAATGAATACATCTGGATTGCGACTTATAATGGATTGTCTAGGTTTGATGGAGTAAAGTTTACAAACTATACCATTGACAATGTGCCCAGCTTACATGCCAATGCCATCAAAACACTAGAATATTTCGACAATACACTTTGGGTAGGTTCTCATAAGGGAATAGTGAAATACACCAATGGGGTCTTTTCAGAAGAAAGTGGTTTAACTACTTTAGGGCAAGTGAGTATAGAAGATTTGAAGTTTGATCAGAAAGGAAGGTTATTCATTGGTACAACTTCAGAAGGCTTATTTGTGTATGAAAATGGCCAACTGAGAAAATTAGATAATCCATTATTGGAACGAAGCCCCATTGGAGCCATTGTTGAAGATAAAGACGGTACCGTGTGGATTGGTTCTGATAAAGGAGACTTATTCAAATACCAAGGGTCGGACTTGAGACTTGCCTATAATTCAGAAGTTACAGGAGGAATTACCACACTTTACTTGGATAGGTCTGGTGTGGTTTGGGTAGCGGCTGATAATGGCTTTTTTACATTGACTGATGGTGTGTTATCGAAAAATGAAAAGTTATCAGTTGGTGGAGACTTTGGCGATGTGGTACAAGATCATTTTGGGGATATCTGGACAACAAATAATAATGGAATTGTCCGTTACAGTCATGTGACAGATGAGGTAGAGCTTTTTTCAGAAGATCAAGGCCTTCCGAATAACTTAGTTAGGAAGTTGATGTTTGATCATCAGGGAAATTTATGGATTGCTTCTTACCGTTCGGGCTTGTTTCAGTTGACAGATGGGATTTTTACCACTTATTCAGGCACAGAAGGGCTTTCTGGAGATGTAGTGACTTCAATTGTAGAGTATGAACCGAATGCGTATTGGATTGCCAGTGAAGGTGGCTACATTGATGTGTTGAAAGATGGGAAATTAAAAAAATTGGAGTTGGCTAAACCTTTACCCAGTTCCCGTTTAAAGCAATTGATGTTAGATAGTAAAGGCTTTGTGTGGGTATCTACGTATGGAGGATTGGTGAAATTGGATAAATCTGGAAAAGAACAAGCCTTACCCGCAGCCTTAAATGGGTTAGATAATTACGTCCGAATGACTTTTGAAGATACCAAGGGAAACATTTGGATTGGAACGCGAAGAACGGGCTTATACCTGCTCGATTGGCATGGGCAACTGAAGCATTTTGACACAAAAAATGGACTTTCCTCAAACTTTATCATGTCTATTGACCAACGGGCAGACGGGACGATGATGATTGGAACCAAGAATGGCATCAATCTAATTCAGAATAACAAAATCATAGATTTAATTGATCGGGAAGATGGCTTGCCTACCAACTTTATCTTTGACATTTATGAAGAAGATGGACTGTTATGGTTAGGGACTGATCTTGGGTTGTGTAGGTATGATGAAGTTGGAAAGAAGGCAACATTGTACAATGTGAGTAATGGACTGAATGACAATATCGTTTTTGACATTGCCACGGATTCGTTAGGAAATCTATGGCTAACCTCAAATTCAGGCGTAATTCAGGTGGCAAAAAGTCAATTGAATGATTATGCCTCAGGGAAACAAAACTTGATCAAGGTCAAGCTCTATAATAAGACCGATGGAATGAAAAGTGAGCAATGTGTAGGAGCTACAAAAATTCTTACCGACCAAATGGGTAAGCTGTGGATACCTACTGTTATGGGAGTTACATCCATCTACCCCAATAAAAAGAATGCAGCAATCAATAACTTTTCTACCAATATTGAAGATTTGGCGACTGAAGAGGAAGTTTATTTACCTTTTGAAGATATACGCATTGAACCAGGAAAAGGTAAACGGATTCAAATTTCCTTTACCGCATTTGATTACATCGCTCCTTCTAAGATAAAGTTTAAATATAAATTAGAGCCATTTGACGAACACTGGCAAAAAATATCAGATGCTCGCCATGTGGATTACACCAATTTGCCTCCTGATAATTATGTGTTTAAAGTGAAACCAGACATTGCTAATGATGATCGGGTAGAACCGGCAACTTTTGATTTCACCATAAAAGCGTTTTTTTATGAAACGCCCCTCTTTTATGCCTTGTGTGTATTGAGCTTTTTATTGGCTGTCGTTTTTATTTACAGGTATCGACTGAGTCAAATCAAAGAACGGGAGGTGGAGTTGCAACGAAGAGTCACTGAACGTACGCGTGAAGTGGTACAGCAAAGGGATCAAATTCAGCAACAAAATCATAAAATTGAAAAAGCATTTGAAGAGCTAAAAGATACGCAAATGCAATTGGTGGAGTCAGAAAAAATGGCTTCTCTAGGACAGCTAACGGCTGGTATTGCCCATGAACTGAATAATCCAATCAACTTTGTTTTTGCAGGCATTAACTCATTGAAAGTCCAAATTAGTGATTTGTTGGAATTAGCAGCGTTGTATGCTAAACTGGATCAGGAAAAAGATTTGGATAAAATTGCACAAATTCAAGAAGAAGTCAAGCAACTGAAATACGATTTGGAGTTTGATGACTTGCCTGATGATGTGAAAGGATTAGTACAAGACATTGAGCAAGGGGCTGAACGAACAGCGGAAATTGTGAAAAGTTTGCGCGTGTTTACCCGTGTGGATGATACCGAAGCTTTCCAGCTGACAGATATTCATGAAGTGTTGAATTCCACACTCATTATTTTGCGAAACACTTATAAAGACCATATCAGGGTAGTGAAGGAGTTTCATAACTTGCCCATGGTGGCTTGCAATGCAGGAAAAATGGGGCAAGTATTTACCAATTTGATTGCGAATGCCATTGATGCAATCCCTGAGAAAGGCAAAATTACGATTGAAACGGCTGCTTTTACAGCTGATGAAAGTCACGCTGAATTGGAACCTAATAAAGAATATGTGGAGGTGAAAATAGAAGATAATGGAGTAGGTATTGCCGCTAAAGATTTGAACGCGATTTTTGATCCATTTTTTACGACAAAAAAGGTAGGAGATGGAACTGGTTTGGGCTTATCCATTAGTAAAGATATCATTGAACAACATCACGGACAGATTTTTGTTTCATCAGAAGTGGGAGTCGGAACCTCTTTTCAAATCATAATTCCAGTAGAACAAACGTTGAATGTAGAGTAATCACTAGAAATCAGCTCTTACATGAAATCTCGTAATCCAAGTAAACGCATTTATCTTATTGCTTTGGGTAGTATCATTGTGCTATCCACTTATTTTACGTTTCGAGATTATTACGATACTTTAAAATACAAAGAACTCGATCATTTAGATGAACTTCGAACCTTAGCAAGTACATTAGGAAGTTTCATTGATGGAGATGAGTTGGCATCGCTTATGAAACGTTTTCCAACTAAAGATGCCATCACTTCCAATACACAAGATAGTGTCTATTTAGCCATCCATCACTTATTATTAAAAGTCCAGCAAGCTAATGGCCTAAACTCACCTCCTTATACCCTTACTTACGATCCAGAAAATGGGCATTTCCTTTTTGGGGTTACAGCCGCCGAAAAGCCTTATTTTAGACATGAGTACTCTTCATTTAACCAACGGCTGTTGCAAAACTATGAGGTTGGCGGAGTCATTGAACCTTACGAAGATGATCATGGCTACTGGATGTCAGCATTTACGCCAATTAAAGATGGAAACGGTCATGTAGTGGGAGTCATTCAGGTCGATAATCGTTTTGAAGATTTTAAGAAAGAAGCAAACATTGGTTTATGGGAAAATGCAGCTATTTCGCTCATCATCACCTTGTTGATTGCATTTTTACTCTATGGTAATCTCCGAAATGTGTTAAGGAAGGAAGAACAGTACAAAACACAAATTGCTTCGGAAAAAGAACGTTCAGAATCTTTGCTACTCAATATCCTGCCCTTAAAAATTGCAGACGAATTGAAGCAATTTGGAAAAGTAAAGCCAGAGTATCATAAATCTGTGACTGTTGTTTTTACGGATTTTACCAAGTTTACCAAATTTACCGAATTACTCTCACCTCATGAATTGGTAGAAGAGTTAAACCTCTGTTTCTCCTTTTTTGATGGCATCGTAGAAAAATACAACTTAGAAAAGCTAAAAACGATTGGCGATGCATACATGTTTGCAGGAGGTGTTCCTGAAGATCGTAATGATAATTCTACCTGTTGCTTAAGGGCTTCATTAGAAATACTTGCGTTTATTAAACAACGACGAGCACAAAAACTTGCAGATGGACTTCCGTGTTTTAATGTGAAAATAGGGATACATACAGGGCCTGTAGTAGCAGGAGTGGTGGGGAAGAATAAGTTTGTGTACGACATTTGGGGAGATGCTGTAAATGTAGCTGCTCGAATGGAGCAAGCATGTGAAGCGGGAAGAATTAACGTTTCGCAATCGACTTATGAATTGGAAAAATCTAGTTTTGTTTTTGAGTCGCGGGGAATGATTGAAGCCAAGCATAAAGGTAGTTTGGAAATGTACTACTTGCAAAATGAGCGAAAGCATAATTCAGAGACGAGCTAAGAGACTGTTTGCACTTGTTCTTTCGGCTAAAGCTGACCGATTTCCACCCATATTGCGTTATTTTCTCCTTGAATAGATTGCCTCGGCGGGGAACCTTTCAAAAGCGCTCTGGGTGAAAACCAATTCCGTTTTAACGCCAAACAAAAAATGCAAATAACCTCTAAGTTTCCAAATGAAAAAACTAATGGCAAATCAAATTGAACATTGCCATAACACGCTGTATAATCATTGATATGTCTCAAGTCGCCCCGCAAAAAGATAAACGGTTTCAGGC